>JBGQHF010000003.1:0-85113 GCA_041497835.1 Terriglobia bacterium | reverse complement strand
CCATGCTCGCTCTCGTCGGAATCGTCGCCACTTCCGATCTCGTCAGGAACAAAATCGGCGGCAGCGAGTTCGTCGGCAATTCCTACTCCTTCGACCTGGAAGTTCCAATTCGCGCCGTCCCGCCCGATGCTCACATCACCATCCGCAACGGACGCGGCGCCGTCCGCGTCCGCCCCGGCAGTGGCCAGCAAATTCGGGTCACTGGCAAGAAGGACGTTCGCGCATGGCGCGAGTCCGAAGCCAGGCGCCTTTCCTCCACTGCCTCCGTCGAGATCGTCCAGCAAGGTGATGCCTACGAAGTTCGCCCCGCCGGCTACAATCCCGATGAGCGCCGGATTGGCATGGACTTGGAGATTGAGGTGCCCTCGAAGGCCTCTCTCACCATCCGCAAGAATCAGGGAGATCTCGAAGTATCCGATGTCGTCGGCGAGATCGCCGTCAACTCCCAGTCCGGTGACATCGAAATCCGCGGCGCGGGAAACGATGTCAGCGTCGAGCTTCGCCGTGGCGATGTGAAAGTCTCCGACGTCAAAGGCAACGTCAAAATCTCCGGTAGGGGTGGAGACGTTGAGGTGAGGAACACAACAGGCGCGCTGACTCTCGATGGTGATTTCTTCGGTTCGGTCCACGCCGAAAAAGTCGCCAAGGGCGTCCGCTTCCTCAGTTCACGAACCGATATGACCCTCACCCAGCTCACCGGTCATTTCGAAATCGCCTCCGGAAATCTTGAGATCTCGGATTCGACCGGTAACCTCACCCTCCAGACCCATGCCAAGGACATCACCCTCGAAAATGTTTACGGCAAGCTGATCGTCGAGAATCGCGACGGTAACATCCAGGCCCGCTTCGCCGATCCGCCCAAGGACGACATCGAAATCACCAACTCCGCCGCAAGCATCGTCCTCACCCTGCCGCCGAAGGCCGTCTTCGACGTCACTGCGGCCAGCCATTCCGGCGACATCGACTCCGAGTTTCAGGCGGCATCCCTGAAGAAGACCACGACGGATTCAGGCGACTCGACTCTCGAGGGAAAACTGGGCTCCCGCGGCCCCAAGATCACTCTGAAAACCAGCTACGGCTCCATCTCCCTTCACAAAGGCACTTGAAGCCGGAGTCAGAGCGGGCTTTGGCCCGCTCTCTTCCCGTCATCCTCTGTCTGCGTAGGGGCGAACTTCGGTCCGCCCTCTTCTGCCGCATGCTGCTCCGCACGTCGCTTCGGTGACGAATCATCAACGACACGCGCAATAAAATAACCTGTCATTCCGAGCGGAGGGCCGATCTCTTTTATCGGCCCGCAGTCGAGGAATCTCTCTTCTTTTTCCCGTTCAGCAGCGACTTCACCTCTCCGCCAGCCGCTCCATCTCCCGGAAAAACTCCGGGTATGACACTCCCGCGCATTCCGCGCCGCGAATTTGTGTCGCGCCCTCGGACGCCAATGCGGCCACCGCGAACGCCATCGCGATGCGGTGGTCGCCGTGCGGCTCGATCTCCGCTCCGTGTAATTTCCCCGCCTCGCGTCCTTCCACGCGCAGCCCGTCGGGCCGCTCTTCCACGCGCGCGCCCATCCGCCGCAGATTTTCCGCCACTGCGGCGATGCGGTCGCTTTCCTTCACGCGCAATTCCGCCGCATCCCGGATTTCGATCCCCTCTGCCGTGAACGGCCCCAGCGCCGCGAGCATCGGCAGTTCGTCAATCAGCAGCGCTACCTGCTCGCCCTCGATCACGCCGCCCGTCAGCTCCGAGCCGCGCACCGCAATGTCTCCCGTAATCTCGCCATTGGCAACCAGCGGAGAAAGGATGCGGATCGCTCCCCCCATTGAAACCAGGAAATCCAGCACTGCCGTCCGTGTCGGATTCAGCCCCGCGTTGTGCACCAGCAGATTCGACTCCGGCAACAGTAACGCCGCAGCAATGAAAAACATCGCCGAGGAAAGATCTCCCGGCACATCCAGTGTGCGCGCCTCCAGCAGCGCCCCTTCGTTTTCCGGGCCACAGCCCTCTATCCGTACCGTGCGTCCTCTCTTCTCCACGTGCGCTCCAAAGGTTTCGAGCGCCAGCTCCGTATGATCCCGCGTCCGTGCCGGTTCCGTTACCGACGTCGTCCCCTCCGCGAACAAACCGGCCAGCAGCACCGCGGATTTCACCTGCGCGCTCGCCATCGGCATTGCGTATTCGATGGCCCGCAGGTCTCCCCCGCGAATCTCCAGCGGCGCGAAATTGTCCTTCTGCGCGCGAATCTTCGCGCCCATCTGCCGCAGCGGCTCCACCACCCTCCGCATCGGCCTTCGCCGCAGCGACGCATCCCCGGTCAGCTTCGAGGAAAAGTTCTGCCCCGAGAGAATTCCTGCCAGCAGCCGCATCGTTGTGCCCGAATTCCCCGCGTCCAGCGCGCGCCATCCCCCTCGCAACCCGCGAAGACCTTTTCCCGCGATCTGCACCTTGTCCCTGTCGTGCTTTACCTCCGCGCCCAGCGCGCGCAGGCAATCGAGCGTACTTTGGCAGTCCGCCGCGGACGAAAAATGCCGCAGTTTGCTCGTGCCTTCCGCCAGCGCCGCCAGCATCGCGTAACGATGCGAGATGGATTTGTCCCCCGGCGGCTCGACCCCGCCGTTAATCCTCTTTGCCGGATGGACTGCATGTTTCGCCACGGCGCCAGTGTACCACGCGGCTTTTCTGCCGATTTCAGGTGTGGAGCTGTCCTCCTGACAACCCGGCAGAAAAGGCATGTGTGCGTTCCCTCCCGGATCACCGTAGCTACTTCTTTCAACGCAGCCTCCAATCCCCAACTTGCCCTTTCGGCCAGGTATGCCGTTGTGCACCGGCCCTTCGCGCGCTCTGCAAGTTTTCGACTCTCCTGTGCGTACTATAAGCAGAGGAGAATCGGTCATGCATTCGCGCACTCTCATTCAAGTCCTGACTCGCGCCACCCTTTTCGTCTGCGCGCTATTCGTCGTCGGAGTTCTCCTCGCCGCCATCCCGGCCCATCGTCCTCCGGTCGCCCAGCAGCAGGAGCCCGCCCAACAGGCCTCGGCCGACCCCGTCAAAGACGATATGGCCGGCATGCGCCACGACCAGATGTCCCAGAAGGAATTGACCGACGAGAAGAGCAGCGAAGGGAATGCCGTACACGACATGATGCGCGGCCATCACCACATGCATGGCCCGCACATGAAGATGACCGCTCCGCGGCCGCGCACCCGCACCGATGAAGAGCGCGCCGGGCAGATCGTCGCTCAATTGCACGATGGCATCGAGAAATACAAGGATTACACTGTCGCGCTCGCCGACGGTTACAAGATCTTCCTGCCAAATGTTCCCCAGCCGGAGTATCACTTCACCAACTACTGGCACGGTTTCCTGCAAGCGTTCGACTTCGACGCGTCACGCCCGACCTCTCTCCTCTACAGGAAAACAGCCGATGGCTTTGAGCTCGTCGGTGCGATGTACACCATGCCGAAAACCGCTACTCCGGATCAGTTGAATGCCCGCATCCCGCTCAGCGTCACGAGCTGGCATTTGCACACCAATCTCTGCATGCCCCCGCAAAACACTCTAAGAAAAGCGGATTGGACCAAGTTCGGTCTTCGCGGCTCTATTTCCACCCAACAAGCCTGCGACACCGCCGGCGGCCTTTTCCGGCCTTCCATCTTTGGCTGGATGGTCCACGTCTACCCTTACGAAAACAGCCTCGACAAGATCTTCGGCCAGTAGCGCTGGCCCTTTCGTCAGACAAACTCTTTATCCTGTGCCTCCGATGCCTGCGCCCATAGAGCTCTGCCAGCAAGCTGGCACTAGAACTGCCAGTCCTTTCGTCCCTCCCCCGCGCCTCCCCCGGTTCAATTGATTCCCGGTACCCCGGCGAGTATGATTTTTGACCCATGCTCCCGGTCAAGACTTTTGCGGCTCGTCCTTTCCGATTCCTTCTTCTAGGTGCTTTGGCAATCCTGGCGCTGGAAGCACTAGGGGGCCCCTCTGCCGCGGCTCAATCCACACCCAGTATCCCAACTGCAAATCCTGGCGAAATCCTGCCCCTTTCCGATGTCCGCCCCGGAATGAAGGGCTACGCTTACACCATCTTCGCTGGCGATCAGATCGAAAAATTCGACCTTCAGGTCATTGGCGTCATGCCCAATTTCCTGGGCCCCCGCCAGTCCATCATCCTCGTGCAACTTGTTGGGCCTAAAGTCGAGCACACCGGCGTCGTCGCGGGCATGAGCGGCAGCCCCGTTTATCTCGAAGGCAGGCTTGCGGGGGCGCTCTCCCTGAAGCTCGGCATCTTCACCAAGGAGGCCATCGCCGGCGTTACTCCCATCGAGGATGTTCTTCGGCCCGACCACTCCTCTGGCTCGCCCCTCGCGGCGAGTCAGGGCCCCTCTCTTCCCGCCGACACGCCCGGCACAAACTCCTTTCCCAGCGGCTCCTCGCTCCAACCAATCGAGACGCCCCTCGTTTTCTCGGGCTTCCACCCGGACGCGCTTCAGCGTTTCGCGCCGCAGCTTGCTGGCTACGGCTTCGCCGCCACGCAGGGCGGCACGACTTCAGCACGCCCCGACGACGCCCAGCTTCATCCCGGCGACATGGCTGGCATGGTGCTCGTCCAGGGCGACGCTTCCATCAACTCCGCCTGCACCGTCACCGCCATCCAGGACGGCCGTGTCTATCTTTGCGGCCATCCCTTCTTGAGCCTCGGCGACGTCCAGATGCCTATGTCCCGCAGCCGCGTCGTGATGACCCTCGCCTCCGACCTCGCCTCCACAAAAATCGTCAACGTCGGCGGGCCCATTGGCACCATCACGTCCGACCACCTCACCGCCGTTGTCGGCAAGCTCGGCCCGCCCCCGCCCATGATTCCCATGGATCTGACTGTCGTCTCCGGCGGCGCGGAAAAGAAACTCCATTTCGAGCTGGTGAATCACCCGAAACTTACGCCGCTTCTCGTTGCCATCACTACCTTGAACGGCCTCACCCAGAACGCGCTCTACGGCGAAGGCACAACGCTCCACCTGCAGGGAGAAGTCAGAATCAAAGGTCACTCCGCCGTGCGTCTCGAGAACACTTACGCCCCGGGGGATACCCTCAATCCGGACGGCTTCTCCGTGGCCCTCGGCGTGCAAAATAGTTTCGCGCGCCTCTTTATCAACACGCTCGAAGAGCCCTCTATCGAAGGGATTTCTCTTCGCGTCGAGAGTTCACCAGGCCGGCGGTCCTTCACGATTGAGAGCGCGTGGCTCGAGAAAGGCGAAGTGCATCCCGGGGAAAACGTCCGCGTCCGCGTGCTCCTCCGCCCCTATCGTGGCGATTCCCGCATCGCGGAGATGACCGTTCGCGTTCCAGAGCAGATTGCCCGCGGCACTACAATCCGCGTCCTGGTGAGTGACGCCGACTGGCTCAATCGCTCCTCCCGAGGCTTCCTCTTCGGTGGTTTAGCCGTCGATGGCAGCCTCGAGCAGTTCATCTCGCTCCTGAACCGCGAACGGCGCAACGACCGCCTCTATGCAGGCCTCTTCGTGCCTTCCCCGACCCTCATCTGGGCCGACAAGGAGATGCCCAACGTGCCGCTCTCTCTGATCGCCATTCTCGATGGCCGCCCCACGCCGGGCAGCGTTCAGGTTCTCCGGGAATCGCTGGCCAGCGAAGATTCCGTCGCGCTCGGAGGCCCCGTTTCTGGTGTGATCTCTTTGAATCTTTCGGTGCGCTAGGCGCAGGGAAAACGATGGACCTTTTTTCACGAAGACCGCTAAGAACTAATTTCGCACGTGGCCTTTCGCTGGTCGTCTTCCTCTTCGCCCTGCTCGCGTGCGCACTGATTGTCCGTGCGGAGCGTACCCGTCACTGGCGCCAGTCCACGTACGAAGACTTTCTAAAAGGCGCCGCCCGGGGGATCGCCGTGCGCAGCGATGGGCGCCTCGAGCTGGCTCCCCGCTTCCGCCTGCTCGCCGACGCCGACGCCTCCTACCTATGGTCCCTGCGCCTCGATCCGCAAGGCGCTCTCTACGCCGCTGGAGGTTCCCCGGCAAAAGTCTTCCGCTTCGACGCCGCTGGGAAGGCCGAGGCCGCGTTCCAGTCCAGCGAGCTTTCTGCGCAGGCCATCGCCTTCGATGGCAAGGGCGGTTTCTTCGTCGGTACCTCGCCCGATGGAAAGGTATACCGCGTCTCGCCGCAGGGAGAAAAATCCGTCTTCTTCGAGCCCAAGACAAAATACATCTGGGATCTCGCTATGGGTCCCGACGGAACCCTCTTTATCGCCACCGGCGACAAGGGCCAGATCTTTTCCGTCACACCCGATGGGAAAAGTGCGGTCTTCTACGCGAGCGATGAAGCCCACATTCGCGTCCTGGCCTTCGATGGCCGCGGCAATCTGCTTGCCGGGACCGAACCCAGCGGCCGCGTCCTGCGCATCTCCCTCGCACCCATAAAAAGCGGCCAGGACCGCACCGCGTTCGTTCTCCAAGAAACGCCCAAGCGAGAAATCACCTCGCTGCTCAACGCACCCGACGGCAGCATTTATGCTGCGGCCATCGGCGAAAAACAACGCCCCGCCCCTGCCGGCACGACTTCCCCGAGTCTCACGCAGCCGCCGCAGATTCCTCCGGCGGTCGCCGCTGGATTCACGTTTTCCGGGGCCCCGGCGCAGACCACGGTGTTTACGCCCTTCCCTCCCCTTGTTTCCAGCAGCATCTATCGCATTGCCCCCGATGGCGCTCCCGAAGAAATCTGGTCCTCGCGCGATGAGGTCGTCTATTCGCTCGGCCTCAATGCCGATGGCCGCGTCCTTGCCGGCACCGGAAACAGCGGCGCCCTTCTCGTCATTGACGGCCGCGGCGTATTTGCGCAGCTCGCCAAGGCGGGCTCCTCGCAGATTACCGGTTTCGCTCGCGGCGCGGACGGCAAGGTCTATCTCTGCACCGCCAATCCCGGAAAAGTTTTCTCTCTCGGCCCCGAATTTGAGCCCGAAGGCGCGTACGAATCTCGTTCCTTCGATGCGCAATTGTTCTCCCAGTGGGGACGCATCGAATGGTGGGGTCCGCCGCCCGCCCATCCGGCGAAGCAGGCTGCCTCCCTCTCTGAGCCTCGCGTTTCGTTCTTCGTACGCTCCGGCAATACGGAAGATCCGGGCCGCGAATGGAGCCCCTGGGCCGGCCCCTACACGAAGCCGGGTGACACGGTGCAAACGCCCCCCGCGCGGTTCGCGCAATGGAAGGCCGTTATCCATGACGGCGCCCCGGGCGACGGCATCGATTGGGTCAGCCTCGCCTATCTCCCGCGCAATGTCGCTCCCGTGATTGACGCCATCGTCCTGCAAGACCCCGGCGTGCGCGTGCAGGGGGCTCTGGGTATCGGCGGCGTCCCCGGTCAGACGCCGGTCACGCTCAAACATCCTCCCGCTCCAAACGCGCCGATCTTCCCCGTGATGATTCCGCCGAAGATGGACAATCCGCCGCAGGGCTTGGCGCACAAGGGCTATCGCTCCGTCCTGTGGAGCGCGCACGACGAGAACGATGACGACGTGCGCTATGCGGTGTACTTCCGCGGCGAGGCGGAGCGCGGCTGGAAACTCCTGAAAGACAATCTCGAGCAGAAGTTTTTCACCTGGGACACCACCACATTCCCCGATGGCGCGTATTACCTGAAGATCGTCGCGTCCGATGCCGCGTCGAATCCGCCTGCCGCCGCACTCAAGACCGAACGCGAGAGCGACCGCTTCGAAGTGGACAATACGCCACCGGTCATCGAGAACCTCGCCGCCAGCAATGTGGTGACACGCTCCGGAAGTCTTTCCGTGGCGGGCGTCCTGGCCCGCTTCGCGGCGCGCGATGCAGCCACCAGTATCGAGCGCGCGCAGTACAGCGTGGACGGCGGGGAATGGATTCTCGTCGCTCCCATCGGCGGCATCAGCGATGCGCCGGAGGAAAAATACGAATTGACGCTGGCCCCTCTCTCCCCGGGCGAACACACGCTCGCCGTGCGCGCCTACGACCGCTTCGAGAACGCCGGCAGCGCGAAGACCGTCTTCCTCGTGCCGGCGGCGAAACCGTAACGCTCGCGTGGTGGTATCGTGTTCCTGAGGGAGACGCCGCGATGACGACAGCGCCCGCACCGGAAAACTTCACCGGCCAGCCGCCCACCCCGGCGGACATCGCCGCAGCCCATGCGCGCATCGCGCCGCGTGTCCACCGCACGCCTGTTCTCACGTCCGAATCGCTCGATGCCATGGCGGGCGCGCGCCTGTTCTTCAAGTGTGAAAACCTGCAAAAGACTGGCTCGTTCAAGATCCGCGGCGCGACCAATGCCATTTTTTCTCTCCCGGATGAAGAAGCGGGGCACGGCATCCTGACGCATTCGAGCGGCAACCATGCCGCCGCGGTGGCCTGCGCGGCGCGCTGGCGCGGCGTCCCGGCGTGGATCGTGATGCCGAAAAATGCGCCGGCGGTGAAGTGCCGCGCCGTCGAAGCCTACGGCGGAAAAATCACCTTCTGCGAGCCTAAGGTCTCCGCGCGCGTCGAAACCGCCGCGCGCATCCAGAAAGAAACCGGCGCCGTCATGGTGCATCCGTATGACGACGACCGCGTCATCGCCGGCCAGGCAACCGCCGCAAAAGAATTGCTCGAAGAGATCGCGGACCTCGACGCCGTCCTGGCCCCGGTCAGCGGCGGCGGGCTGCTGAGCGGCACGGCGCTGGCCGCGAAAGCGATTCGCCCGGCGATCCGGGCATTCGGCTGCGAGCCCGCGCGCGCGGACGACGCGTACCGCTCGCTCGCCAGCGGCACGCTGCAATCGCTCGAGCAGAGCGACACCATTGCCGACGGATTGCGCGCTTCGCTCGCGCCGCGAACATTCGCCATCTTCCGTCGCCACGTCACCGGCATTCTACTCGTCACTGAGGAGCAAATTGTTTCGGCGATGCGCACCGTCTGGGAACGCATGAAAATCGTGGTCGAGCCATCGGCGGCGGTAGCCGTGGCGCCGCTGCTGAAGCCGGGCGGCGTGGCCGCCTTGCAACTCCCCGCCCGCGCGGATGGCGCGCCGCCAAAGATCGGGATCATCCTTTCAGGCGGCAATGTGGACCTCTCCTCGCTGCCGTTTTGACAAATTGCCGCCTGGTGAAGAGGCCGGCCTCCCGAGACGGTCGGGATGAATTCCGGCCGGCGCCACACGAGCGGCGCTTGCGGTCATCGGAAGTTAACAAAATACCTCCCACCCCCCCCCCTCTTTTTTTTGTAACTGCAGAATCCAAAGGACTTTAAGTCCCTGTGTTTTGGAACTGCACATTCCACAGGGGTTACAAGGCAAAATCGTGGAACTGCAGAATCTGCGGGACTCACGGGAAAAATCGCTACAGCCGAGGGAGTTTGCGTCTGATGGGAGCGACGAGCGGCGGTGCCAAGCGACAGAAGCATTCGAACGTTAATTACATAACAATTATACATAATAGTACCCGGGTGTCAAGGGGACAGGCAAGAATGCCTGTCCCACCGGTGAGCGATGCGGGATTGTCAGTTGACGATCAGCGTCAGGTTTGTTGAGTGGGTTGTAGCGCCGGAGGTTCCGGTTACCGTGACGGTGTAGGTGCCGGCAAGCGTGCCATTCTGAACCGGGGGTCCACTCGAGCCGCCGCCGCAACCCGCCTGGAAGGCGAGAAGCAGAAAGAGCGCCGCGAGGGGCAGCACGTACGCGAGCCGCATCCTGCGCGTCCGAGTAAAGCGGACGAGCAGCGCGAACAGGATTAGGGTTACGAGTAGAAGCGGAACCGCGCGGAACCACGGCCCGATCCGGCGGAAGTTGCCGACGGGTGGCAAGAAATTCCGTGCCGTCGTCGTGACGTTGACCGTGATGTTGTTGCCCGGGGTTTGCGATGGGGGAGTCACGACACACGTCGTATGTGCCGCGGGCAGCGAGCAGGTGAAATTGATGCTCGAGTTGAAACCAGCCACAGCGGCAATCGCCAGCGTGTAACTGGCGGGGCTGCCGGCGTTTACGGTGGCGCTGTTGGCGCCCGACACGGTCAGGGTGAAGTCCGCCGTAGAAGTAAAGGAAAAATTCAAGACGCTCTTCCCGCCGAAGGCGATGGGGTTCGGGTCGGCCGCACCGAACGAGCTGACCATGATGAAATACGTGGTACCGCCTGTCAGGGGGAGGCCTGTGATCTGGGACACGGTGACGATCCCTGGATTGATGTCGTCGTTGCAGCCGTTGGGCACGGCCGTCAGTGTGGCCTGTGTCGCTCCAGTCCAGAGGGAGAGGACGGAGTCGTAGTTGCTCCCCATCGTGTCTACGTTCAGGTTGCCATTGCTCGCAGGCGTGAACTTGTACCAGATGGTATTGTCCCGTCCGGTCGCTGGAGGAGGAATACTTGAACTCTGAGAGCAGGCGGGGGTGGGATCATTCGTCTCCGTCGTCGCTCCCGAGGAGTCCTTCATGTCGTTAAACGGGTTCGTGGTGATGTTGATGGCGTTGGCGAAATTATCGTTAGCCGGCGCAGCCGCGACCACCTTGAAGAGTTGCGCCGCGGAGGTGCCGCCGCCCGGGGGCGGATTGAGGACCGTGATGTCGTTCGTGCTTCCGAAGGGCCCGAGCAGCGCCGCCGGCAGAGTGGCCGCCAAGCATGTCGGAAGCGGGCAGGGACCAGTCGGGGCGGAAACCGTGATGCCGTTTGTGGCGCCGTTCCACTGCACCTTTGACGTAGGTGTGAAGCCCGTCCCGGTGAGTGTAATAGGGACGGTCGCCGTCGGAGCCGGTGGCTGGACCGGCGTGTTCGCTGGATTGATGAGAGTCAGCGTGGGCGCGCCGCCAAGAACCGTGAAGATAAGTGAATCGCTCGCTGGATTTACACCATCCTGAACCTTGATTTGATGTGTCCCACGCGATGTGAGCAAAGCCGCAGGAATGTCAGCGGTCATCTGCGTGGCGGTCCCGGCATGAGGCGTGATGCCATTTTGCGCCCCGTCCCAGAGGACATTCGTCGTCGCGGTAAAGCCGCTCCCCGTGAGCGTCATCGTAAAGGCCGCACCCGGTGCAGTCGTCGAGGTGGGATTGATGGTTGCAAGGTGTGCACCCAGAAACGTGAAATTTGTGAGCGTCAGGTCCCACGCACCGCGGCCGTGCGTGGCGGCGCGCAGCGTGCGGGATGGTTCGTGCAGCCGAAGCGAAAGCACCGCGACATTGGGCAGGCCGGTGGAGAGCGTGCCCCATGTCGCCCCGCCATCGGACGAGGCGAAGACGCCAAGATCCGTCGCGGCGTACAGGGCTCCGGAAACATCGGGATCAACAACCAAATCATTGACGGGAATATTTGGCAGATCGGTGGCCGCAGGTGTGATGCAGTTCGTGGCGGCGCAGCTTACGTCGGTCCAGGTTCCTCCGGCATTTGTGCTCTTGAAAATGTGGCCCTTGATGTCGCCGCCAAAGGCAAAACCAGAGAGAGTTACGTACACGGTCTGGCCGGTCGCGTCATTGGGGTCGGGGACGACCTGGGTGACCGTGCGGATTGGGAGAGTACCCGCGGCCTTCGCAAAGGTGCCGGTTCCCGCTCCGACATTCGTAGAGACGATGACGGTGCCATCTTCATAGCCGGCATAGACAACAAGAGGATTCTTGGGGGCGACAGCAACCGTATTGATAACCGCACCCGTAGTGCCCAGCGAAGCCGGCATCAGCGGAATCCAAGAGGCACCGTTATCCGAGGTCTGATAGACCTTGTCCGTGGCGAAATAGACGCGTGAAGTGGTGGGATCAATATTGATGGGCGGAATGAAGCTGCCGTTGTCGCCGAAGTTGATGCCGTTCGTGACGAAGGAGAAAGTACCGGGCGCGCCGTTGGAAGGCGAGAAGTTGATGTCAATGTCCTGACACGTGACGTAAACCGAGCTGGGAACGTTGGGATCCAGAGTCGTCTGGCCGCCGTCACCGCAAGTATTGTTGTCCACCCACGAAGTGCCGCCCTGATAGTTCTGGCTGCCGTTATCCTGGGTGCCAGCGAAGGAAATGGTTGGATTCGATGGATGGATGGAGATGTTGGGATAAAACTGCGTCAGGGTGAGGCCGGGATTGTTCAAGTTCGTCCATGTGATGATCGCAGCCTCGGCATCGGTGGTGCGCCAGACGCCGCCATCGTTGCCGAGGTACAGCACGACCTTGCCGGTGTTTGGTCCGGTTGATGGCTTCACCATAGCGATTGCGTGATTGTCTACGTGAGGTAATCCTGGTCCCTGAACATTCGGGATGACGGAGGCCCACGCCGCTCCATTCAGCCGCCGCACAACCCATCTTGGTCCCACTCCAGTGGAAGAGGCGCCACCACCAAAGAACGCCGTGTCCGAATTTGCGGGATCCACTTTGACGACATTGTCGTACCAGCATTGCTGGCGACACACGTCCGGAGCAGCCGTGTTTGTCCAGTTCGCGCCGCCATCGGTCGTTTTGAAGACGCCGAGATTGGTGCCCGAACCTGTCGAGGCATCGGCGATTGAAGCATAGACGGTGTTCCCCGTGCCATCCAATGGCGCGATGCCGATATCAATTCTGCCCATGCTTGTCTGTGCGGGGAGACCCGTGCCCGTCGAGCGCGCAAATGTAATCGCGCTACACTTCTTTGCGGCGCCGCCGTCTGCGTTGATTAACTTGTATATTCCGTTGGCAGGAGAGTTCATAGACGACCTGCCGAGCGCAGCCCAGGCAACTGTTGAGGACCCGAAACCCACAAAGGTGGACATATTGCCGGACAGGATATTCGACCAAGTCGCCCCGGCATCGTCCGAGCAGTACACGCCTGGTGTGCTCCCAGAAGTGAAGAACTGCACACCGGCCAGAATGAGACTCGGGTTCGTCGGGTTTACGGCGACGTAGCTGATACGCGCGCCGCCGGGATTAAAGAAGCCAAACACCGTGGGGCCGCTATAAGGAATGGCGAATGGACAGGTCGTTGGATTGGGCGCGCACGTCGGCGTCCAGGTTGATCCGTTGTTGGTGGACTTCAGGATTCCGGCGCCGTAGTAAACGTCGAAACCGATGGAGGCCTGTTCGCCTGTGCCGGCGTAGACCGTCCCGGGAGCCGAAGGGGCAAATGCGATGGAGCCCATTGAGAGCGAGGGATTGGCGTCGCCGACGGCCGTCCAGGTCGCGCCCCCGTCGGTCGTGCGCCATATGCCGCCCTGCGCGCCGCCGATGAGGACGGTGTTGCCAGTCGTATCAGCAGGGTCCACGGCGATGGTCGTGATGCGGCCCGTGACGGGGCTGAAGAAACCGCCGGTCGTGGGCGTGGGCCCGATGGACGTCCATGGGGTGCCCAGGATCACCGTTGCGCTGGCAGCAGCAAAGCCGCCATTCGGCAGGCGGACAATCTTTCCTTCGGCTTCCATCATGCGCTGCATGTGCTGAAATGCCGCGAAGCGCGCATTGGCAGGAAGCGACGGCAGCGGATAGACGCGCTGCTTGTAGAACCACATCTCGCGCTTCTTCACCTGTTCGGCGTCTTCGTGCTCGGGACCGGCAGTACTTTTCTTGGCCTTCTGCTCTTCGCTGGGTTCCTGCTGCGCCGGAGTGAACTTGCCGGGACGGACCTGCTCTTGCACAGCCGGCTTTCCCGCGTCTCGCTTCTCCTGAGCGGGCGCAGGGAGGCCCAGGAGCGACGCGACCAGGAAAGCTGCAATGGGGAGACCGCTCTGAACGAGGGAGCGCACAGCGCGTAGATTACGGATAGAAAGATTCATTGTCGGACCACCCCAGTCGGCGAAATAACAGCACACCCCACAGGACTCCGGAGTTGAGATGAAGCGGCCGTTGGGCCGGTTGGCCGGTACCCGGAGGGCCAATACACTGACTGAGAGAGTACTACATCGGTGACAAGCGAGGAAAGATGAAGAAGAAGTTAAACCGCGGAAAAAGTGTTTTGCGGCTTGCGCGACCGGCCAAGTCCCGCCTGCGCGCGGAACACAGCCTTCGCGAGCCTCAGGTGCCGTGCGGCGGAAAGAAGACACTCCAGAAGGCGGGGGCATTTTCGGCGAACTCGACGGGGAGGAGGGCGCCTTCGGCGGTGATTTGCGGAGAGCGCGTGACGCTCGCGCCGATGCGCTTCTGGGAATGGGGAATTTCCACGATGAGCCTGGTTCCGGCGGGCAGCGGATCCCGAATGACGATCATCGCCCCAACCTCGCTGACGGCCACGGTCATGCCTTGGACGGCCAGCGGCTGGCCCGGCACATGCAGAAGCACCGGCATGCGCAGCATGACTCGCTGGCTGCGGCGGCGATCTTCGATATGCGACGCCGCGTGGAGCGGCCCTTCCGCGGTCTTCGGGAGCTTGGCCCTGACCGGCTTCACAGATCGATTCCCCAGAAGTCCAAATCCGGAGAGACCATTTCCACGCCGTATTCCCAGCCTTCGGGGCGCGAATTGCCTTTCCAGACGATGACGGCGACTGCGGTGGTTTGCGTCGCGAGGTTGGTGAGCGCTAGGCGGTGCTCGAGTTCGAGAGAATTCGGCAGCACGACCATGCAGCCGTAGTTATTGACGACGCGGGTGTGGGCTTCGATGCGGACGCGCTGGCCGTCGGCGGCGTCCCATTCGAGACGCACCGGCACGCGCGAGTTCATGCGCTTGCCGCGGCGCTTATCGCGGAAACGCGAGGCGGGCCGGCCCGGCTCGCGCGCGCGGATACCTGTAGTCCCCATGTTTTCTCCCCCTGCGGCCATGCTAGAGTTGGGGTCCGAAGCGGTCAATAGTACTCGCGCGTAATGATTAGCAGGCGGCAGCCTGCGCGAACGGTCAGGCGCGGGGAAGCGCGCGGCTCGGCACTTCCGGCAACCCGTGAAAACGCTTATCGTGAATGCAGACGACTTCGGCTGGACAGAAGGGGTGAACCGCGGCATCGCCGAGGCGCATGGCAATGGAATCGTCAGCAGCGCTTCGCTGCTGGCGAACGGAGCGGCGTTCCCCGGCGCCGCGGAGTTGGCGCGGCGCGAGCCGCGGCTGGGCGTGGGCGTGCATTTGAACTTGAGCGATGGCCCGCCGATGCTGCCGCGGTGGGAGGTCCCCAGCCTGGTGAGCGGCGCGGGCTTGTTCTTCGGAGGGACGGGCGCGGCGCTGGTTCGGTTGTGGCGCGGGCGATTGCGCGTGGTGGAAGTGGAACGCGAGTGGGACGCGCAGATTCAGAAAGTGCGCGACGCCGGCATCCAGCCCACGCACCTGGACGGGCACAAGCACGTGCACATGCTGCCGCGGCTGTTCGAGATTGCGCTGCGGCTCGCGCGGCGCCACGGCATCCGCGCCATCCGCGTATCGCACGAGGCGCCCCTGCTCCGCTCGCTTCTCTCGAATGGCGGCGGAGGCCTGCAGGCAACGGCGCTGAAGCAGTCCCTGCAGGCGCGCGGTTTGCGGCTGCTCGCGCCGGACGCGCGAGAGATGGCGCGGCGTGACGGGATCGCAAGCGCCGACTATTTCTGCGGGATCACGCAGACCGGACTTCTTCGTGAATCGGGCGTCGCTTCCCTGCTGGCGAATCTGCCAAGCGGCAGTACCGAGCTGATGACGCATCCCGGCTACGCCGGCGACGAGCTGCGCGGGACGCGCACGCGGCTGCAGAAGTCGCGCGAGAGCGAGCTTGCGATTTTGACGGCACCGCGGATCCGAAATCTTGTCGCCAGCCTCGGTATTCGCTTGGTACACTACGGCGTTGTGGCCGGATAGAATGGAATAGAATGCAAAGCGATAACCACATCCGATTCTCGCTGGTGGTCCCGTTCTTCAACGAACAGGAAAACATACCCCCGCTCTATCTGAGGCTGACGGAAGTGATGGACACGATCGGCGGGCCCTATGAAATGGTGTTCGTGGATGACGGCAGCCGCGACAGCACGTACAAAGTGCTCGAGGACATCTACGAGCACGACCGGCGCGTGAACCTGGTGCGGCTGCGGCGGAATTTCGGACAGACCGCGGCGCTGAAGGCGGGGTTCGATTTTGCGCGGGGCGACGTGATCATCTCGATGGACGGGGACCTGCAGCACGATCCCGGCGAAATTCCGAAGTTCCTCGAAAAGATTGACGAGGGCTACGACCTGGTGAGCGGGTGGCGCGTGGCGCGGCGCGATCACTGGCTCACCCGGCAGCTCCCCAGCCGCGCGGCGAACTGGATGATGGCAAAACTCTCCGGCATAGCGGTGCACGACTTCGGCACGACCTTCAAGGCCTATCGCCGCGAAATCATCCAGGAGATTCAACTCTACGGCGAGCTGCACCGGTTCATTCCGGCGCTGGCGGGCTCGACGGGCGCGCGCATCGCGGAAGTGCCCATCGTCAATCTCGACCGGAAGAGCGGGAGATCGAATTACGGCATCGGCCGGACGATCCGCGTGTTTCTCGACTTGGTGATCGTGAAGTTCCTGCTCGATTATTCGACGCGGCCGCTGCAGCTCTTCGGCCTGCTCGGAATGGCGGGCTCAGGGCTGGGGTTTCTGCTGTGCTTGTTTCTGGCGTTCAAGAAGCTTTACTTCGGCACACCCCTGCTGACGCAGCACGGGCCGCTGCTGTTGCTGGGTATTGCGCTGATCGTCAGCGGAATCCAGTTTTTCTCCATGGGCCTGCTCGGCGAGATGATGGCGCGCACGTACCACGAATCGCAGAACAAGCCGATCTACACGCTGCGCGAAGTGAAGAGCCACCGCAAGGAACTTGGCGATTCCGCCGAGTCCGCGCAGCCCTCCGGAAATCCCGACCGCTGACGTCGCCCGCGGCAAACTCCCCGCGTTTGCCTACGTCTCGCCCTATGCACATGGCCGCACTCGCCCGGCCGCCGCGGCAGATCCCGGCGAAGCCTTGGCCTGCGGCTCGTTCGGCATTGCGGTAGAATCGCCTGCGCCTCCCATGAAGTCTCGCGACACCCTACGCCTCGCCTTGGCGGCCCTTTCGGCGCACAAGCTGCGCACGGCCCTCACTTTGCTCGGCCTGGTAATCGGCGTCACCTCGCTCATTCTGGTGATGACGCTGATTCAAGGCGCCAACGGTTACGTCAAAACAAAAATTGCCAATCTCGGCACGGATATTTTCCAGGTCTCGAAAATGCCCCTGGCTACCTCCAACTTCAACGAAATACTCAAGGCGCGGAAATACCGCGAGCTCACCATGGACGACTGGCGCGCGGTGGTGGAGCGGTGCGCCGCGTGCCTGGCCGTCGGCGCGCAAGCGCGCACCACGGGAGAAATCCGCGGCCCCGCGCGCAGCATCGTGGACGTGACCCTGCGCGGCGAGACCGCCAACATGGGCTGGATCAGCACGCTGGACCTCTCGGCCGGCCGTTTTTATACCGAGAGCGAGCAGCGCGCCGCCTCGGCAGTCACCGTTGTGGGCGCCGAAGTGGCCGAAAAACTTTTCCCCGGACGCAACCCGATGGGCAAAATAATGCGCATTTCGGGCGAAGAATTCATCGTTGTCGGCGTCGCCAACCGCATCGGCGCGGTTCTGGGCCAGGACCAGGACACTTTCGTCATTTTCCCGATCACCGCGTTTGAGAAAATGTTCGGCGCGCGCCGCAGCCTCCTCTTTCACGTGAAAGCCGCTCCTCCGCTGGGCCCCGCGAAAGGCGAAGTCCGTCTGATCCTGCGCGCCCGCCGCCATCTCCCTCCGGACGCGCCTGACGATTTCTTCCTCACCACGGCCGATACCTACCTGGAGCTCTGGCGCGACATCAGTTCCGTCTTTTTCGTCGTCTTCCTTCTGATCTCTTCGGTCTCTTCCCTCGTCGGCGGCATCGTCATCATGAACATCACGCTGGTCAGCGTCACCGAGCGCACGAAAGAAATCGGGCTGCGCCGCTCCGTCGGCGCGACGCAGCGCGACATCGCGCGCCAATTCCTGGTCGAAGTTCTCGCCCAGTGCCTGATCGGCGGGCTGCTTGGCGTGGCCATGGGATTTGGACTCGCGCTCCTGCTGCGCCAGTTGACGCCGTTTCCCGCCGTCGTTCGCGGCTGGGTCGCGCTGCTCGGCCTCGGCCTGGCCTCCGTGATTGCGCTCATCTTCGGCATCTATCCCGCCATGAAGGCCGCGCGGCTCGACCCCGTCGTGGCCATGCGCGCCGAATGATCTGCGCACGGCGCCCGTGGTTCCCGCCGGTTGCCTGCGCACGCTTGCGATGGGGTGACCCCGGAGTGCTACTCTCTTCTGGATGACGCGGTGGGAATGGAAGCAAAGCCTCCATGTGGCGCTGGAAACCCTGGCCACGCAGAAAACGCGCGCTTTTCTGACCATGCTGGGAGTGGTCATCGGCGTGGCCAGCGTGATCAGCGTGGCCGCGATCATCCAGGGGCTGAACCAGCACATCACCGACAAGGTGCGCTCGATCGGCTCGCAATCTTTTTTCTTCACGCGCTTCCCCGCGTTCACGTTTGACTTCGACCACCTGCCGCAGGAGATCCGCTTGCGCAAGCATTTCGTGCCCGAAGACGCCGAGGCTATCCGCGAAAACTGTCCCGCGGTGAACAAGGCTGTCCCCATTCTGACCCGCGCCGCATTTCTCGGCGGCTCGAACGAGATCCGATTCCAGGACAACCACGTCGAGGAGCCTATCCTGCGCGGCGCCGGTCCCGAACTGATGGACGTCTTGCCGATCTATGCCATTGCCCAGGGCCGCTTCCTCACCGAGACGGAAAACTTGCACGCCGCGCAGGTCTGTGTCCTCGGCGCGGCCATTTCCGATGCGCTGTTCGGCGCCCTCGATCCCATCGGCCGCGACGTCCGCGTCAACGGCATTCCCTTCCAGGTTATCGGCATCCTCGAGCCCAACCAGGGCTTGTTCGGAGGACCCGGCGCGGATCAGTTCATCCTCATTCCTTACCGCACATTTCACAAAACTTATCCGGAGATCAAAGAGGTGGTTCTGGCCATCAGCGTCCGGGACCCCTCGCTGATGAGCTTGGGTCAGGATCAGGCCGTGGAGGTCATGCGCCGGCGCCGCCACGTCCCCCCGTCGCAGCCCAACGACTTTGAGATCACTTCGCCGGACCTGATCACCGATCTCTGGAAGCAACTCACCAGCGCCATCGTGGCCCTCACGCTCATCATCGCCTCCATCGGGCTGCTCGTCGGCGGCATCGGCGTGATGAACATCATGCTCATCAGCGTGACCGAGCGCACCAAAGAGATCGGCATCCGCAAAGCCGTCGGCGCGCGGGGGAGGGACATCCTCGCGCAGTTTCTTCTGGAGGCCATGATGCTCACCAGCGTCGGCGGCCTCATCGGCATCGCCGCCGGGATCGTCCTCAGCGTCAGCGTGGCGTACTTCATTCCCTCGCTGCCCGCCAAGGTCTCGCTCTTCTGGACGCTGATGGGCCTGGTGATTTCGCTCAGCGTGGGATTGTTTTTTGGGATTTATCCCGCCGTGAAAGCCTCGAATCTCGACCCCGTCCGCTGCCTTCACTACGAGTAGCGCGTTGGCCCCGCGCCGGTTGGCGGCAGGAAATCAATCCGCCGGCAGGGCCGCGGCTTGCGCGGGGCGCCCTCGGAAGAGGCGCTTGATCCACTGCTCGAAGTTGTCCATATAAATGAAGAACGCGGGCGTCAGGTAGAGCGTGACGACCTGCGAGAGCAGCAGCCCGCCCACCACGGCGAGGCCGAGCGGGCGACGCGACTCCGCTCCCGCGCCGTAGCCCAGCGCGATCGGCAACGTGCCCATGAGCGCCGCCATGGTCGTCATCATGATGGGGCGGAATCGCACGATGCATCCCTTGAAGATGGCGTCCGCCGGGGCGAGATTGTCGTTGCGCTGCGCCGCGAGCGCGAAGTCAATCATCATGATGGCGTTTTTCTTGACGATGCCCACCAACATGATCACGCCGACGAACGCGTACAGATTGAGCTCGTAGCCGAAGAGCATCAGCGTGAGCAGCGCGCCAAATCCCGCCGAAGGCAAGCCGGAGAGGATCGTCAGCGGGTGAATAAAACTTTCGTACAAGATTCCCAGAATGATGTAGATGACCAGAATGGACATCAGCAGCAGCACGCCAAGCCCTGCGAGGGACGATTCGAATGCCTGTGCGGTTCCTTGAAAGCTGGTGGTGACGGTCGCAGGCAGTGTCGTCCGGGCCAGATCGCCCACCTCTGCGACCGCGGTCCCGAGCGCGACGCCGGGCTTCAGGTTGAAGGAAAGCGTCACCGCCGGAAGCTGTCCGAGGTGGTTGACGGTGAGAGGCCCCACCGAGGGACTGAGGCGCGCAACGGCATCGAGGGGCACGAGTCGCCCGGTATTCGAACGAACATACAAGAGCGGCAGAGCCGTTGCGTCGCGCTGGTAGCGCGTCTCCAGCTCCGTAATCACGCGGTACTCGTTCGTCGGCGTGTAGATCGTCGAAACCTGCCGCGCGCCGTAGCTCGTATAGAGCGCATCCTCCACCTGTTGCGCGGTGACGCCAAGCGCGGAAGCTTTATCGCGGTCAATGACGACGTCCACCTGCGGATTCTTGATCAGCATGTCCGTGTTGACGTCCTGCAAGCCGGGTAGGGCGCGAGCGCGCTTTTCAAACTCTGCCGCCGCGCGGTATAGCTCTTTTGTATCCGTACTCTGCATCGTGAGCTGGTAGAGCGCCTTCGTGAGTTGCCCTCCGATGCGAATGGGTGGAAGGTTCTGCAAGTACACGCGGATGCCGGGAACCGTGGCCAATTTCGGGCGAAGGTCCTCGATGATGCGGTCCACGTGGGGCCGCGTGCCACGGGGCTGCAAGCGAATGAAGAGCCTCCCGGCGTTGGCCGAGCCGACGGCGCCGCTGGAACCGCTGCCGATGCTGGAAAAAGACGTGGCCACGTACGGCTGCCCCATCACGATGGCCATGAGCTGTTTCTGGTGGTCCGCCATCGCTTCGAAGGAGATGCCCTCCTGCGCTTCGGTGAAGATGAACACTTGCCCGGTATCTTCGCTGGGCAGAAAACCCTTCGGAATCTGGCGGAACAGGAAGTAAGTGCCAAACAGCATCAGCGCGGAGAGGAAGACCGTGGCAAAGCGGTGGCGCAGGGCGAATCGCAGCGAGCCCTCATAGGCGCGCTCGACGGACTGATAGCCGCTTTCAAAGGCGTTGTAAAGCCAGCCGTGCCTCCGCTCGTGCTGCGCGCGCAGGAAGCGGCTGCAGAGCATCGGCGTCAGCGTCAGGGAGACGAACCCCGATACGAGAATCGCCATGCCAATGGTGACGGCGAACTCATGCAGCAAGCGGCCCAGAATGCCGCCCATGAACAGCACGGGAAGAAATACGGCGGCGAGCGAGAGCGTCATGGAGAGAATCGTAAAGCCGACCTCGCGCGCTCCGCGGAAAGCCGCCTCCATCACCGGCTCGCCCGCCTCCATGTGACGCACAATGTTTTCCAGCATCACGATGGCGTCGTCCACGACGAAGCCCACCGAGAGGGTCAGCGCCATCATGGACAGGTTGTCCACCGAATACCCGAGGAGATACATCACCGCGAAGGTGCCGATGATGGACATGGGCACCGCCAGGCTGGGAATCAGCGTCGCGGAGAGATTTCGCAGGAAGAGGAAAATGACCAAGATGACGAGGGAGATCGTCAACAGCAGCGTGAATTTGACATCGTGGACCGAATCGCGGATCGAGACGGACTTGTCGTAGAGAACTTCCAGTTTCACCGAGGACGGAATCTGCTCGCGGTACACCGGCAGGTGGCGCTTGATCGAATCCACGACCTCGACGGTGTTGGTGCCGGGCTGGCGCAGGATCGCCAGAACGATGGCTCGTTCGCCGTTGAACCAGCTCGCCACTTTGTCGTTCTCGACGCCGTCAAGCACCTTGCCGATCTCTTCGAGCCGCACCGGAGCGCCGTTGCGATACGCGACGATTAGCGGGCGGTAGGCCGCCGCGCTCATGAGCTGCCCGCTGGCCTGCACGGTCACCGCGCGGTGCTGCCCCCAGAGCGTCCCCGTCGGGAGATTGACGTTGCCCTGCTGCACCGCCCTCTGCACTTCATCCACGCCGATGCCGCGGCTGGCCAGCTCCCGCGGATCGAGCTGCACGCGAACGGCGTACTTCTGCGAGCCGAAGATGGTGACCTGCGCCACGCCGCTGATGGTGGAGATGCGCTGCGCGAGGTAGGTTTCCGCAAACTCGTCCACCTGCGAGAGCGGGAGGTTCGGCGAAGACATGGCGATGTAAAGGATGGGCTGATCCGCCGGGTTGACCTTGAAAAAGGACGGCGGGCTGGGCATGTTCTGGGGCAACTGCGCCCCCGCCTGCGTGATGGCGCTCTGCACGTCCTGCGCGGCGCCGTCCAGGCCGCGGCTGAGGTTGAATTGCAGCGTGACCTGCGATGCGCCAAGCTGGTTCACCGACGACATCGAATCGAGACCCTGGATCGTCGAAAACTGCTTTTCGAGCGGCGTGGCCACGCTCGACGCCATGGTCTCCGGGCTCGCACCGGGCAGGCTCGCGAACACTTGAATGGTCGGGAAATCCACGTTCGGCAGATCGCTGACCGGCAGGATTCGATAGGCGAAGAGTCCGAAGACGAGAATCGCCAGCATCACCAGCGTGGTGGCAATCGGGCGGCGGATGAAAAGGTCGGACATTGCGGGAATCCGTTCAGGAGACGGACTTCAGGGTGACGCGGGAGCCATTGAGAAGCCGGAGCTGGCCGTCGGTGACGACGGTCTCGCCCGCCTGCAATCCCTTCTCAATGATGGTTTCTGTGCCGACGGTCCGGCCGGGCGTGATGTTGCGCATCTCCGCGGTATTGTCGCTCTTCACGATGAATACATACGAACCGCTCTGGCTCGTGTTGACCGCCTGCGACGGAACCACAATGGCATGCGGCTGCGTGGTCAGCGTTTGGATGACCGTCACGAACTGCCCCGGCCACAGCCGCCGCCGGGAATTCGCAAACGTCGCTTTGAGGTGAATCGTGCCCGTGGTGCTGTCCACAAGATTGTCCACAAAAACCAGGCTGCCTTCTTCCGCCGCGTTCGTTTCGCCGGGCACCATCGCCGTCACTCGCATGCGGCGTTCCGCCATGTAGCGCTTCACCTCGGCCAGACTCTGTTCGGGGATCGAAAAATTGACGTAGATCGGGTTTACCTGGTTGATGGTCACCAGAATCGGCACGTCGTTCGCTTTTGTCAGGTTCCCCGGCTTCACCAGGATGTTGCCGGTGCGCCCGTCAATCGGCGAACGAATCTCGCAATACTGCAAATTCAGCCGGGCGGATTCGATGGCGGCCCGGGTAGCCAGCACCGCGGCGGCTTGCGCATCGGCGTCGGCGCGCTGGGCCTCGTACTGCTCTCTCGGGGCAATTCCCTGCTCGAATAGTTTCTGCAGGCGGTCTGCGTGCAGCCGCGAATTCTGCGCCCGGGCCTGATCGCGCGCCAGATCGGCTTGTGCCTGTTGCAGCGCAACCTCAAAGGGCCGCTTATCAATCTCGAAAAGGAGATCGCCCTTGCGAACGTCCTGCCCCTCCTGAAAATGGACCGCCAGAACAGGGCCGGTCACCTGCGCTTTGATCGAAACCGTCGAATAGGCCTCCACGTTTCCGATGGCGCGCAATTCCACGGGCACATCCTTTTCCACGACCTTGGCAACCAGCACCGGCACGGCCGGAACCGGCGGCGCCGCAGCCTGCTGCTTCGCGCACCCGGCAAGCGCCAGCAGCGCCAGAAACAGCGCTGGGTGGAAAAGCGCCATCGGCGTCTCTCGATTCCTGGGCCCGTCAAACCCTTTCTGCATCTGGGAAAGATTCCTCCCCCGTGATTGTACCGTATCGTTCCTGCAATCAAGTAGATGTGTGGAGACCGCGGCCGGTTACAACCGATTCGCCCCGGCACCGCTTGGGCAATCTTTACCATTACGAATAGAGTTGTCCGGCGAGGAACGTGAGGCGCACTGAGTTGAGTACTAAACGAGGTATTCGATCCCGCCGCCAGTTTCTGAACAGCGCGTTTCCCGGGCGGTGTCCGGCTTCGGTGGTGGTAAGGCCTGTTCCCAACAGGTACTTGAAATGAATTCACTTCTCCGCTTAGCGCGCTTATCGGGAGTCATCACAGCCGACGGCTGTGATGTCAACTCTCTCAAGATGGCTGGTAGAAAAGTTGCGGTCCGTCATGGTTCTCCCGCTCGGACGGACAGGGAGACCGGGAAGAGGCAGAACTCGTCACCCCTTATCTTTTGTCTGCGGGCGGGGCGCAATTGGCGACGCATTTCGCCGCCAGCATCTCGATTTCAGCCTTTTTGTGATTCGGGACGCTCGCGCCTGACTCCGGAACAACGATGAGCGACTGCGGGCCATCGGCTACGTCGAAGGTGCACTCGAACTGTAAAGACTGAACACCACGCTGCTGGCAGGAGACCTTCTCGAGCGCTGACTCGAGCGTATCCGGCTTCGCATGCAACTGGCCCGCGACGTGCGAGGGGAGCATCGCAACGACCATCGGCACAGGGGACTTGATTTTGATGCTGACCCGCTCGCCATCGTGGCCGGAAACGAAACCGCCATAAACCTTTAGAAAGGAAGTGAGGCCGTACTTTTCTTTGACTTGCCGAATCCACTGAAACTCCGGCTGGATGCAGTTTTCCACGCAATCCCAACGGTAGTATTGGATGTGAACGTCGTTGGGGGAGACGAAATGACGGGTGACTGAACTGTGGCCCGTCAGTACCGTCGCGATTCCCACGCCAACAGCGCGATCGACCTTATCACGGCGGTCTAAGACCGCCCCGAGTCCGGCAAAGACCGCGGGATCGAGACTGTTGCGTTCGTCACGGATGATGAGCGTCATGGGTGCTGGGGGGAGATCGCAGACATAGGTGGTTTCGACCACATGCTCCCGCGGGCACAGTTGGTGCAGGTTGGCGACAGCGTTGGGGTGCCGCAACGCTTCGTCCCATTCCTCAGCGCCGGTCAAGAATATCGTGATGGGCTTTTGCGCCTTGATCTCCACGTGAATGTTTCCGCCATGCGGGCCGGGGTGGTACGTCCGCCCAGTATGATAATTTGCGGGGTCCAGGCGCACGCTCTCATCATTGGCCGGAAACCAATTGAAAACTCTTTGCTGGCCAAAGGACGCCCCGGAGAACGCACAGATCAGCAAAAACGCAAGAAGGCACGGCAGTTTGGTGATTTTCATAGTGCTTTTATTTCAGCGCGACGTAGCTTCAGCCGCAAGGCTTCTGCACGAATGTGTCTCCTCGGAGTATCGTAGCGAAGTGAGCACATCAGCCGAGGTGGGCTATCTGCCGCTGCCCCGTTGGTCTGGGCAGCAGTCCCTAGCTGTTCGAGTTCCTGATAGCCGGCTTATCGGACAATTGGTTTCAGTCTCCGCTTAACGCGTTAATCAGGAGTTCAGAATTTAGTTACAATCGAAGAGAAATCTAAGAGGTAAATCCAGCTAGTGACCTATCATGGTCCAGCGTGCAAGGAGCAAGTCAAATGAAGCGCGTCATCATCGCGATTTCGGTGCTCGCGGCAACAATGGCTTCCGCGTATTCACAAACACCGCGAGAACCATCCTTCAGGCCGAAAGAGGGCTTCGTGCCCAATGCCGAGACCGCTGTGAAAGTCGGAGAAGCGGTACTCATTCCTGTTTACGGCGAGGGAAAAATTCTCGGTGAACGACCGTTCAAAGCCACGCTCCAAGGAGATGTATGGACGGTGGCGGGAACTCTTTATTGTGGCGGACCTTCCGGCACACAGTGCGACGGCGGCACAGCAGTTGTGAAGATTTCCAAGACTTCCGGACAGATTCTTTTCATGACCCATTATAAGTAGACCAAAGAGATTTTGCCCCCCGGAAGCCATTGACTCCAAATGGTCCCAGTTCGCGTATAATCGCCGATTCCGCGCCGCGGCGGCTGGCCGAACCGCTTGCCGGCGCAAACCAGACAGGGAGCAATCCTCGATGGCACGCACGATTGCAATTCTCGGCGGAACCGGCCCGGAAGGCTCAGGCCTGGCCTATCGATGGGCGCGCGCCGGGGAACACATCGTCATCGGCTCGCGCGACGCGGCGCGCGCCACGGACGCCGCGCGGCGGCTTGCTGCGCGCATCGGCGCCGGCGCAAACGTGGAAGGCGCGGACAATGTCACGGCCGCGGGCCGCGGCGACATCGTGGTGCTCACCGTTCCATTCTCCGGCCACGCCGCGCTCCTGAAGTCGCTCAAGTCCGCGTGGAAGCCCGGCGCGATCGTGATTGACACGACGGTGCCGCTCGCCGCCACCGTCGGCGGACAGGCCACGCGCATCCTCGGCGTCTGGCAGGGCTCTGCCGCGGAACAGGCCAGGGAGCTGATCCCCGCGGGCATCGCCGTCGCCGCCGCCTTCCACAATCTCGCCGCCGAACTGCTGGCCACCGAGGCGCCGGTGGATTGCGACGTGCTCGTCTGCAGCGACGACGAGAAGGCCAAACAGACAGCTTCCGAGCTCGCTGGGAAGATTCCCGGCGCGCGGGCGCTCAATGGCGGCAAGCTTGAAACGGCCCGCATCGTCGAATCGCTGACCGCGCTGCTGATCGGCCTGAACATCCGCTACAAGGTCCACAGCGCGGCAATCCGATTTACCGGCCTGCCCTTGTAGCCGCGGTCTTCAGGCCGCGCTCCCTTTCGCGGCGCGGCCCGCCGGTATCTGGAGCGCGAGGAGCGCGCGGGCCAGCCTGCGCTTCTGCGCGAGCGTGCGCATCACCGTAGGAACAACCGCCGCGTTCATTCCGAGCGAACGAATTGAAGCCGTCTGCCCCTTGTCCGCCGGATCCACCACAAATGTGCCGGTGAAATCGGCGTAGAGCCGCGCCACGCCGCGCGCCGAGACCTCATAGCCGAGCTGCGCGAGCATGCGGTCGGACGGCCCCTTCAGCGACTTGCCGCCGACGATCGGGCAGACGGCGATGACGTCCCGCTTGCGTTCGCGCAGCGCCTCGCGAATTCCGGGAACGGCCAGAATCGGCCCGATGCTGATGAGCGGATTGCTCGGGCAAATCAGGATGCGACCCGCCCCGCGAATGGCTTCGAGAACACCCGGCGCGGGCGCCGCTGTTTCCACATTTTCGAAGCGGATGCTACGCACGACGGGCTTGGCGCGCCGCTTCACCAGATACTCCTGAAAGTGCAACGGCCCTTCGCTGGACTCGATGATTGTCGGGACCGGCTGATTTGCCATCGGCAGAATCCGCGCCTTCACGCCGAGTGCGAGACGTATACCGTCGGCGGCTTCCGACAATGTTTTCCCCCCGGCCAGCAGCGCCGTGCGGTGCACATGCGTTGCCAGATCGCGGTCGCCCAGGTTAAACCACGCTTCCCGCCCGAACACTCGCAGGCGCTCCAGCGCATGAAATGTCTCGCGGCGAATGCCCCAGCCCTTCGCCACGTCCACGATTCCCGCAAGCGTGTAAGTGACAATGTCGAGATCGGGTGAAATCCGCAGCCCGTGCAGAACGATGTCGTCGCCCGTGTTGACGATGATGTCGAGCTTTGCCGGGTCGCACTCCGCATATAAGCCAAGGAGCAGCTTCGAGGCGCCCACTCCGCCGGCGAGCGCGGCGATCCGCGGCGACGTTTCTTCTTTCCGGGACTTCCCGCTCATGCGTGGCTCCGAGCGCTCGCCGCTTGGCCGGGCGCCGCCACGGCGTCTTCCCGCGCATAGCCGGAATCACAAGCGAGCTGGAGAGCGCGCTCGCGCACCGCGGACGCGAGAAACTCCGGGCGGTCCAGATACTCGGGATAGATTGCCAATCGCTCGCGCAGGGTGAACCCGCGCGCCTCGGTCTCGCCGCGCAGGCGCGCAATCTGCGGCCAGGCGGCTTCGGGGTTGATGAAGTCGGGCGTTACGGGAGAAATTCCGCCCCAGTCGTTGATGCCCGCATCGAGCAGCCGAGGAAAATCGCCGTAGCTGAGATTCGGCGGCGCTTGCAAGTTCATTTCCTCGCCCAGAATCAGCCGCGCGATGGCCAACGTTCGCAGCATCTCTTCGAGCGTCGGCTCGGGATGCCCGGCCATGGGAATGTCCGGCTTGGCGCGAAAATTCTGCACAATCACTTCCTGGATGTGGCCGTAGCGTTCGTGCACGGCCCGGATGGCGAATAAGGAATCAACGCGCTCTTCCGGCGTCTCGCCGATGCCGATCAAAATTCCCGTGGTGAACGCGATGGAGAGCCGCCCCGCCTCTTCGATGGTGCGCAGCCGAAGAGCGGGGACTTTATCCGGCGCATTCGCGTGCGGGCCGCCGTCGCGCATCAGCCGCGCGCTAACGTTTTCGAGCATCAGGCCGGCGCTGGCGTTCGATTCGCGAAGCCGCTGGAGCGCCGCGCGGTCCATCACGCCGGGATTCGCGTGCGGCAGCAGCCCGGTCTTCTCCAGGACCATCTCGCACATCGCGGCGAGATAGTCGAGCGTGCGCGCGAAGCCCTGCTGGCGCAGAAACTCGCGGGCCTCCGGGAAAATCCGCTCGGGCTGGTCGCCCAGGCTGAAGAGCGCCTCCTTGCAGCCAGCCTGCCGCGCGGTCTCCGCCAGGGCGAGGACCTCGTCCGGCGTCATGAAGTGCGCACCGGGCTCGCCGGGATCTTTGCGAAATGTGCAGTAGCTGCAGTAGTCGCGGCAGAGCGTCGTCAGCGGAACGAAAACTTTTTTCGAGAAGGAGACAACGGTTCCCTTTCGCCGTGCGCGCACTTCCGAGGCGGCGCGCAACAAATCATCCGTGGGCGCCTGCTCGTAGAGCAGCAGCGCGGAGCCGCGGTCCAGCCCGTCCCCCTCGCGCGCCTCGGCGAACGCCGCTCCCAATGCGCGCGCAGGTTCGGCGGATTTTCCATCGTGCTGGGTCCTGATCTGCATTCTCTTAACGGAACAGATCCTCGTGCGCCGGGCGAATGATTTTTGCCGCCGGCTCGCGCGTCTCGCGGAACTTGTAACCGCGGACGACCACAACCGGAATCCCAGTAGTCTTGCCCATCAGCAAGCCGCCCGCGGCGGCCAGCTCATCGGCCACCGCCAGAATCGTAGCATGCAGGCGCTTGCCGGTGCGGTCTCGCGAGCCGCGGAGATCGAGCAGCACCGGCAATCCCGCTGCGCCGATGGCAACATTCACAAGTCCCAGCCGCCAGGCGCGGCCAAACGTATCGCTGATGATGACGGCGATTCGCTTCCCAGTGCGCTTTTTCAAGGCGGAAACCAGCCGCCGCGCCGAGACATCCGGTTTGCGCGGCAGCAGCGTCACGCAATCCCGCCCCGGAACATTCGAGCGGTCCACGCCGGCGTTTGCGCAGACAAACCCGTCGTGCGTCTCGACGATCAGTACGCGCTCGCTCTTGCGAACAATGCGCCGCGTTCCCCGCAAAATGATTTCGATGAACCGCGGGTCGTTGCTCAGTGTTTTTGCGAGTTCGCGAGCCTCCGCGGACGGCCGGATCTTCGCCAGCCGGACGGTGCGCCCTTCCGCCTTGGAGACGATTTTCTGGGCGATGACCAGGATGTCTCCATCCGCGAAGGCCAGGCCCTGCCGGCTGGCGGCGGCCGTGATCACCCGCGCCAGGTCGTCTCCCCTGCGGATTTCAGGCATCCCCGCCACAGCAATCAATTGCAGCGTGCCCGCGCGCCGGGACGCCGTGAGGTCCGGCCTGAATTTCCGAGGCATAAGAAAAAGGAAGTTTACGCGAGCGGCGCCGGCAATTCACGCGGGAAAAAGGTGGTCGAACGAAAAAGCGGGCTACGCGCCGCTTGCCTGTTCGGCGCCTCGCCCGCTTGCAGGACGAAGTGTTGTTGCCGCGTCCCAGTCAGTTCCTGCGATCAGGCGACGGAGGTTTTTCCTGCGGCTGCGGCTTCGGCTTTTCCTGGGTCTTGCGTTCCTGTGTTTGTTCATTTTGCTGCTGGCGCTGCTCCTTCTGTTCCAGCTTCTGATTTTCGCGCTCCTGCCGCTGCCGCAGGCCTTCCCGCTCTTGGCCGTGCTTTTGCTCGAGCCTTTGCCTCTGCTCGCCGAACTTCTGCCGGTTTCGCTCCTCGCGTTCGACCTGCTGAGGGTTTCGCGGCGCACGATCCGCGGGCTCATTGTTTGCATTGGGCGGGCGCTCGCCGGCACGCCCAGTAGTGGGCCGGTCTTCGCCGCGCTCGGGTGTACGCGAAGGTGGAGTCTGCGCCGGGGCCGGGGGACGCTGCGCCGACGGCGGCCGGTCCTCACGGACACGCTCTCTTTCCGGGGGCGCCTGTGGAATCGGCTTCTCCGCCGGCAACGGCTTCCCGGTTTGTGGCTGGCCCGGTTCTTCGCGCGTCACCGGAGGTCTTCCCGTTGGAACGGGTTGTCCGGTCCGCGGCCGCGAAATCGTTTCCACCGGAATGCGATTCTGTGCAGGGGGTGCGACGCGCACGTTCGGTCGAACCGCCTGCTGGTCGGTGGCCGGGCGCATCCCCCTCACCTGGTCTGAACTGAGCGGGTGCCCTTCGTTTTCCTGAATAGCCTTCCTCTGCGTGGTGAACAGCACCGGCCGCGGCGGAGGCGCCCTCCTTGCAACAACCGAGCGAGTCTCGATCGTTTCGGACGGACGGGCCACGTTTCGCTGGCCCGCGCCTGCGCCGAGAACGCTGCGCTGCTCGGGCGTGATCCCGACAGCGCCCCGCACTTGAGCCGAGGCAACTTCCCTCTCATTCACCGCGATGAGATTGCGGTGCACGGCTTGCGCCGACGTGAAGGTCTGCTGCGAAGTGGCCGTCACCGCGCCGGGCGCGCTCCGGTTCACGTAGCGGATGTTCGTGACGTTGTTGGTCGTATAGTTGTTGTAAACGTTCGTGACGTAAACGTTGTTCACCGTCGTGTTCGTCACGTTCACATTCGTTACGTACCGGCGGCTCACGGCGTAGGGCGGAACGTATACTTCTCGCGGGCCCAGCGGGAACCACGCCACCCCTCCGCCCACATGACCGGCCGCCAGCGCCACGCCGAAGCGCGGCCCACCGACCCATGCCACCAGCGCAGGCGCGTACACCGGGCGGGCGACCAGGGGGCCCGGAACCCAGCACCACCGGCTGCGCAAGACGACCCAGCGGCCGTAGTGGAATGGCGCAAATCCCCACGGCGCGTCATCCACCCACGTCCAACCCCACGGCCAGATCCACACCCAATGGCCATACCGGTAAGGCGCCCAACCTACCACGACGGTGCGCGGCACCCAGACATAGCCGTAGTCCGGCGCGGGCTCCCACACTCCGTGTTCGTCCAAGTCTTCATAGCCAATCACGTCCCGCGAGACGTACTTCGTGGATTGCGCGCTGTTTTCGCGCCGGTCCCGCTCGCGGCACCACTCATCGAAATCGTCATATCCGCGGGCTTCCTCAAAATCCGAAGTCAGTTGATCCGTCCCGGTGAACGTGGCGTGCTGATTCGCGTGAACCGTGTACGCCTGTCCGCCGCCGGTCACTTCCCCTTCGCCGCCGCGAACCGTGACGATGGTTGCATCGCCCGCTTCGTTCACTTCGATCCGGTATTCACCCGCACGCAACAGCGAAAACGCCAGATTCGGCGTGTCCACTTCGAATGTTTCGTCCTCCTCCAGCCTCTGCAAACGCACATTCACAGTGCCGACGGTCAGGCGGATTTGAACGATTTGGTCGGTAAGGTTCAAAAACGAAAACCCGGTCTCGCCCTTCAGGCGAATGGTGGCAGAACCGATGTGCAGCTCCGCGCGGGCCTCGCGATCTGTCCACAGCTTGTCTCCCGTGGTGATGGGGCGATTCGCCACTGCCGATGCCCAATCATCGGTTCCTGCAGGCTCGAAAGACACTTCCCCCTTTGTGTAGCTCAGCCGGGCCACACGGCTTGGAGGATCGTCATCCGCCGCTGCGCACTGCGGCGCGAAGCCAGCCAGTAGGAGCGCGACTCCCAGCAGACCCGCGCACTTCTGCCAATGTGATTTCATTTCAGTTCCCCTCAACTCTGCGGCCGGCTTTTGCACAAGCCGGGCCGGGTCCATCCATCCCTTAGAAGGGTCTCCGAAAAAACTGTAGCACCGGTTTTCTGCCGCGTATTTCTGGGCTCGTAGGTCTGGCGCGAAAACGCCATGACGCAGCCGATGCACCTCTACTCTCTTCAACACGCGTAGTCCCGTACAGTTGTGGAGATTGCGTGGCAAAAATTCCCTCGGGGGATCCCCAGCCAGGTATGAATGGAAAAGGCCCCCGCGAGGGGGGCCTTTCGTGGATACAGTCTTTCGCGAGGTTTACCGGCGGACCGAATTCACGCCCCGCGACGATGAACCTCCGGACGATCCGCGGAAGGGTCCGCTCGAGGAGCCGCGCGGAGCGGAGTAACTCCGCGATGGCGCAGAATAAGACCCTTGCGGGGGCCCAGAATAGGACCGCTGCGGCGGCGCAGAATAAGACCGCTGCGGCGATTCCGGCGCGCGATAGCTGCGATCATTCGATGGTGCGGGCCGCGAATAGCTCCGCGGCGGCTCGTACGAGCGGCTCGGCGCCGAACGCTCGAAGGAGCGGTCATTTGTTCGCGGCGTGCTTGGCGCGTTCGGCCTTGTACTCTCACGCGAGCCACGATCGATGTTGCCCTGCTGGCGGGCATCAGGCACGCCGGAGCCGCCGCCGCGGGCCGACGGCGGACGATCCGATGGCGTCATCTTCTCGTTGCGCGCGGCAGGTCTTACCGGCGCCTCGGAAGGAGTCGGCGGCGCACTCGCCGGCCGGGTGGATTCGCGTCCGGACGGATTGCGATCCGGTATTGGCCGCGAAACCTCCGGCGGCCGATTCGGATTCGCAACTCGTCCTTGCGGCGCAACGTTTGGTCTCTCGGCTGAGCCGCCAATCGTTCGGCCGGGCGTTCGGTCGGGGGTACGGCCCGGCGTCCGGTCGGGCGGGCGCCCGCCAAGCCGCTCACTATTTCTGGGATCGGCCGAGCGCGCATCGCCCTGCCCGCGTGCCTGCGGCGGGATCATCGTGCCGCGGCCGCCTTCGCTCGTGCGCTGTGGCTTATCCAGCGCCAATTCGCGCTGCCGCGGCGACACCGCGGGCGCTTCCGGCGACCCACGGCGTCCGCCTATTGGGGAGTTCTGCGCATTCGCGGTGGTCCGCGCGGGAACTTGTCCGCCAGGATTTGCCGGCCGCACGGCCAGGTTTCTGGCTCCCATCGCGGGCGTTGCGCGCGTGATCACGGAGCGGTTCTCCACTGCTGCTGGAGGAGTTGCGATTCGCCCGCCCGCCGATGCGCCACGGAAGCTGCGCTGCGTCGGATTCACCTCCGCGCGCGTTGTGACCTGTGCGTTGCGCAACATCTCCGGGGTCACGCGGACGGAGGCTCGGTTGACCGCTTCCCCGTTGGCGAAGGTCCGCCGGGACACGGCCGTCACGGCATTCACGTTGTGAGCGTGCACGAAGTTGACATTCCTCACGTTCGTCGTATGGATGCCGTTGACATTCCGGATGACCGTGTTTGTGATGTTGATGTTCGTGACAAATACCCGGCTGGAACGAAACCACGGAAAGAACGGCTCGCCAAAACCCAGCGGGAACCACGCCACCGGCTGGCCAAAACCAAATCCGAGGCCAAAGTGCCGGCCGCCTACGAATGCAACGAACGCCGGGGAATAGATGGGCCGCACAAAGACTGGCCCCGGGCACCAGCCCCAGTATCCATTGATGTAGGCCCAGCGCCCGTAGTGGTAGGGCGCGAATCCCCAGGGAGAATAGTCCACCCACGTCCATCCCCATGGATCAACCCAGTTCCAGTTACCATAGCGATAGGGTGCCCAGCCGTCGTAAACAGCCGTGGGATACCAGACGTGCCCGTAGCCCGGAGAGTCGCGCCAGGTACCGTACTCATCTAGATCTTCGTAGCCGACCACGTCGCGCGACACGTAACGCGAAGAAACCGACCGCTCTCCGCGCAGGTCGCGGTCCATCGCCCAGCGGTCAAACGAATCCGGCCGCGGCGCGGGATCAATGTTGTATTGCGGATTTTCTACGCCGCGGAATTCGCCGCGCTCGCCTTCGTGCAGTTTATACGTGCGGCCGCCCGCGGTGATCTCGCCTTCTCCTCGAAGCACGGAAATGCCCGTGAAATCCCCGGCTTCGCTCACATCCACGCGGAACGCGCCCGCGCGGATCACCGTGAACGTCAGGTTCGGCGTGTCCACCTCATACAATTCGTCGCTGCGCAGCTCGCGCACGCGGAAATTGACCTGGCCCTCCGCCATGCGCATCTGCGTCGTGCGGTCGTCGAGGTTTAGGAAGGAGAGAGCCGTGCTTTCATTTAGGTGAATGGCCGCCGCTCCGGCTTGCAGTTCTGCCCGCGACCCGGAGTCCGTCCAGATGCGGTCGCCGATCGTCATCGGCCGGTTGACCGCCGCGGTGCCCCAGTCGCCTGCTCCACCCGGTTGCAACGAGACAGAGCCGTTCACATAGCTGATGCGCGCCACACGCGATGGCGGGTCGCCTTCGTCCGCGCGCGCGCCGCTGGCAAGGAAAAGAAGACCCGTCAGTCCGAAGAGGACCGTGAGGATCCTGCCGACAAATTTGGTCTTCATGGCAATCCCCTATTCTCGGCCGCGAAGCTAGGAGAGGCCGATGGGAGTCTATAGCGGCTCCCGACAAATAAAACACAACAAAGGGAAACAAGTTGCTCCCGATTTCTGATGCTTCCGGCTTGCGCAACCCCCGGGAACCTCTTCTTAAAAGGGGTCTTAGCGAGGCAGAGGGGCAAAAAAACCGTACTAGTACTTTAAATACTTGGCCCCGATCTTTCCTCTTAGGATAGGCGGCAGCGACCCCTCACGTTCCGACGGCGTGCATTCCCCATGCTCGCTAGTTATTGCCGCCGATCTGATAGCCGATCCCACGGACGGTGCGAATGAGGGGCCGCCCAAAACCATCGTCCACTTTGTGCCGCACGTAGCTGATGTATACGTCCACCAGGTTGGTGATCGACTCCCCCTTCATCCGCCAAACTTGCTCAACGATCGAAGAGCGGCTGACCGGTTGTCCGGCGTGCTGCATCAGGAATTCCAGTAGGGCAAATTCCTTCCGCGTGAGCTCTATCGCCTGGCCCGCCCTTCGAACTGACCGCGCCAGGCTGTCGAGCTCCAGATCCTCCACCTGGAACGAGAATTGAGCCGCCCGGCTGCCGCGGCGCAGGACCGAGCGGATCCGCGCTGATAGCTCCGCGAACGAAAACGGCTTTGACACATAGTCGTCCGCGCCGGCATCGAGGCCCTTCACGCGCGAGTCCACCACGGCGTTTCCTGTCACGATGAGCACGGGCAGGCCCGGTTTCCGGTCCCGGATGTGCTGGAGTACGAGCAGGCCATTCTCGCCGGGCAATTCCAGATCCAGAAGAACAAGGTCGTACGGCTCGGTTTCCGCCCGCCGCTTGGCTTCTCGGCCGTCCGTCACCACCTCGACTGCAAAATGCTCCATTTGCAGCCGGTTCTTGAGGAGTTCCGCTAGCGGTTCGTCGTCTTCCACAACCAGAATTCGCTGAAGCATACTGACACCTGTGCGTTTTTCTGGAAGGGGGGTATTGCTCCGAGTGTGGCCGCGGGACTCGTTTCTGTCAATGCGGACCGGACGAGATGTGCGCACAATCGACACGATGTCTCGGTTGCTTCGAAACGGATCACAAAGGAAGAGGGGAACCACAATCGCCGCGCGGCGATCCACACTCGCTTTGTTGCACAAAACCTTCCGGCAAACTGCAGGGGAATCTAACTGAGGGAAGTCTTACCTAGCTCCGCCGTGCGCCGCTCAAACATCACTTCGCAGGAACCTTTGCCGCACGTATATTGAAAAACCAGCCGGTGGCCCGGGGCAATCTTGGCGCGCGCGTGCTTGGACCGTTCCGAAAGCACCAGCCACTCGCCCGTAATCTGGTAATTCCCCTCCCGGCCCAGGATTTCATACTGGCCATTTTCCTTCAGGATTAAGGGTGCACTCTGGCAGGGAACAGCCTTCCCATCGACCTTGGCTTCCGCGCATTTATACCGCCCAGACACCTCCGTCTGGGCATGGCTGGCGGGAGCCCAGCAGAGTATGAGGAGGATGAAACCAATGCAAGGTATTGACCAAGATTCGCGCCGGGGCATGACTCTGCAAACCTCCGCTTACGGGCCACCACTGCCCCCAGAACGTGCGCCCGTCACACAAGGAAGTAGCAAGGCCCGTTCCACATTGGCCAGTAAGTACCTACTTGATTCGAAAGGCTTTAAGCCGCGCCAACTAATTGTTGATGGCCGTAGAAAGGAAAGAGCTTTTCACTGTGTCTCAACACGGGAAAATCATTTCACTTCTGCCAATTCAGTCTTCGGGTCTCTCATAAGGACCGGCTCGAGGGCTAAGTAGTGACTCCTCAAATTCCTCATTCGGGAGGAAGCTGCGCGATGGCCGCTCCGTCTTTTCGCGCGTCAGAAGCACCGTAGTTCACTCCTGCCGCAAAATCCCGCAATACCGCCTGCCCTCCGCCCATAAACCCTGAGAAAACCCCCTTTACCTCCATCCTATGACCCTTCGCGGCCAGTTCATTGCGCACATTCCCGGGAATCCGGCTCTCCATCGCCACGTCACAGCCGGCAAACGAATGTTTGCTGAATCGCGCCGCTTCCATCGCCGCCTGAATATTCATCTTGAAGTCCACCACGTTCGCGGCGAACTGCGCGTGCGCCTGCGACTGGTTCCATCCGCCCATGATTCCAAACGCCACGCGCACTTGATCCTTCTGCATGAATGCGGGAATGATGGTGTGCAGCGGCCGCTTGCGTCCCGCCAAGGCGTTGGGCGTTCCCGCCTCGAGCGTAAACAGCGCTCCGCGGTCGTGCAGCGCAAATCCCGTCCCCGCCGCCACCAATCCCGATCCAAACCCCTCGTAGTTGCTCTGGATCAGCGACACCATGTTTCCCTCGCCGTCCACCACGCTCAGGTAGATGGTGTCCGTTCCACCGGCTACGTCTCCCGCGGCCGCATCGCAGTTCGCATGCTCCGGATCGATCAGCTTCGCCCTCTGCGCCGCGTGCTCTTTCGAAAGCATCGCCGCTACCGGCAGCTTCTGCCCGCGCGGGTCGCCGATGTAGTGCAGAAGGTCCGCGTACGCCAGCTTCTTCGCCTCGATCATAGTGTGCAACGCGCGCGTCGAATTGTGCCCGTACTCCGCCAGCGGAAATTTCTCCAGGATATTCAGCATCTCCAGCGCGGCGATTCCCTGCCCATTTGGAGGCAGCTCGTATACCGTCCACCCGCGGTACGTCGTCGAAATCGGCTCCACCCACTCGCTCGAATACTCGGCCAGGTCCTGCTCCGTCATCGTCCCACCATGCTTTTTCATGGCCTCGAGCAGCTTCCGCGAGATCTCCCCCTTGTAAAACGCGTCCCGCCCGCGCTCCGCAATCTGCCGCAGAGACCACGCCAGATCCGCATTGCGAAACACCTCGCCCACGCGCGGCGCGCGGTCCTGCACCAGATACGTTGCGGCGGCCGCCTCGTCTCCCCGCAGCAAATCCTGCGCGCCCGCCCACAACGACCCCACCAGCTCCGTCACCGGAAACCCTTCTTCTGCTGTGTGAATCGCCGGCCCCAGCACCTCGGACAGTTTCTTCCGTCCGAATTTGTCCGCCAGCTTCTGCCACCCGTCCACGGCCCCCGGCACGGTGATCGAATGCACGCCGCGCTGCGGCATCTCGCGCAGCCCCTGCTTCTTCAGCAGTTCGATGGACAATCCCTTCGGCGCCCATCCGCTCGCGTTCAGCCCGTAGAGCTTGTTGGCCTTCGCGTCGTACACGATGGCAAAGAGATCCCCGCCGATCCCGTTCGACATCGGCGCCACCACGCCCATCACCGCGTTCGCCGCGATCGCCGCGTCCACCGCGTTTCCGCCGCGCTCCAGCATGCGCACGCCCGCCTGCGCCGCCAGCGGCGATTCCGCCGCCACGATTCCGTGCTTCGAGATCACCATGGACCGGCCTTGCCCGCGGTCCTGTCCATCCACGCTCGGCGCAAACATAGCGGCAGCAAGATACAGGAAAACCCCCATCAGGAGCGAGTGACGCATTTTTCTCTCAGCTCCCGGCACTCGACGTTTGGAATCGTTTGATCTTTTCATCGCAGCCTTCTCCGGGCGGCACTCTACCGCGCCCGTCGAACCAGCACAACCGTCCCCCGCCGTGGCGGGTTGCGTTCTTCTCACGGCTCGCCCCCGGCACACCCGCTGAAAGACCTGTTTGGCAACGCCCCCCGAAACCCCTACAATTGCAGGCAAGCGCATCCACTCCCTAGAGGTGTCCACTGGTGCGCGGAGAATCACGAACCGTGCCCGACCCAGCACAAGCCGCGCGTCCCAGCATTCAAGCGCACCCCCTCGATCCGCAGATCGACGCTCTTCTCCGCGGACGAAACGCCGATCCCTTCGCCCTTCTCGGCCCTCATCCGGTCTCATTGCCGACTGGCCGCGGTTGGGCGGTGCGATTCTTTCTCCCCTGGGCCAAGACCGCCGGCATTCTTGTAAGCGGCGCGCATCGCCCCGTCGAAGCCCACCGCCTGCACACGGAAGGATTTTTCGAAGCGATTCTCACCGATGCTCCCCGCGAGGGCCTCAAACCCGGCAACTACCGCATCCTCTATGGAACCTCTGACGGCAGGGACATGGCCATCGCGGACACTTACGCCTTCCCCTTTCACCTCACCGATCTCGACCTCCACCTCATGGGTGAAGGCAAGCATTACGACACCTACGAAAAACTCGGCGCGCACATCCGCAACGTCGAAGGCGTCCGCGGCGTTCATTTTGCCGTGTGGGCGCCCAGCGCCCGCCGCGTCGCCGTCGTCGGCGACTTCAACCGCTGGGACGGCCGCGTCCATCCCATGCGCCCGCGCGGCGCTTCCGGCATCTGGGAGCTTTTCCTTCCCGAGCTCGACGAAGGCGCGATCTACAAATTCGAAATCATTGGCCCTTCCGACGTTTTGCTTCCTCTCAAGTCCGATCCCTACGCCTTCCGCTCCGAGCTGCGCCCCAACACCGGCTCGGTCGTCGCGCGCCTCGACACCCACGCGTGGACCGACGGCGACTGGCTCGACCAGCGCGCAAAGAAGAAGTGGCTCGAATCCCCCATCTCCCTCTACGAAGTTCATCTCGGCGCCTGGCGCCGCGTCCCGCAGGAGGACAATCGCTGGCTCACCTACAGCGAGCTCGGCGATCAGCTCATCCCCTACGTCGCGGAGATGGGCTACACCCACATCGAGCTTCTCCCCGTCATGGAGCATCCCTTCGACGGCTCCTGGGGCTATCAAACGCTTGGCTATTTTGCCGCCACCAGCCGCTATGGCACACCCGCGCAGTTTCAGGAATTCGTGGACCGCTGCCACCGCGCCGGCATCGGCGTCATCCTCGACTGGACGCCCGCGCATTTTCCCCGCGATACCCACGGCCTCGCGCAGTTCGACGGCACCGCGCTCTACGAACACGCCGACCCGCGCAAAGGCGCCCACCCCGACTGGGGCACGCTCATCTACAACTACGGCCGCAACGAAGTGCAGAACTACCTCATCTCAAATGCACTCTTCTGGCTCGACAAGTTCCACCTTGACGGCCTCCGCGTGGACGCTGTTGCCTCCATGCTCTATCTGGACTACTCCCGAAAGCCCGGCGAGTGGATCCCCAACGAATTTGGCGGCCGCGAAAATCTTCCCGCCATCGCTTTCCTCAAGCGCCTCAACGAAGTCGCCCACTCCCGCTTCCCCGGCATCCTGACCATCGCCGAAGAATCCACCTCCTGGCCCGGCGTCTCCCGCCCCACCTATCTCGGCGGCCTCGGCTTCAGCCTCAAATGGAACATGGGCTGGATGAACGATACGCTCAAGTATTTCTCCGCCGACCCCGTCCACCGCAAGTACGAGCACAACAAGCTCACCTTCTCCATGCTCTACGCCTTCAGCGAGAACTTCGTCTTGCCCTTCTCCCATGACGAAGTCGTTCACGGCAAAAACTCTCTGCTGCACAAAATGCCCGGCGACATGTGGCAGCAGTTCGCCAATCTCCGCCTCCTCTACGCCTACCAGTACGCGCACCCCGGCAAAAAGCTCCTCTTCATGGGCAGTGAATTCGCCCAGCGCTCCGAATTCACTGAAGCCGGCAGCCTCGACTGGCACCTCGCCGAATTCGCGCCCCACCGCGGCGTGCAGAAGCTCGTCGCCGACCTCAACCGCCTCTACGCCCGCGAGCCCGCGCTGCATCAGGTCGAATTCGATTGGATGGGTTTTCAGTGGATTGACTGCAACGACGCCGACAACAGCGTCCTATCTTTTCTCCGCCGCGGCCGTGACCCCGGCGACCTGATGGTCGTCATCGTCAACGCCACGCCCGTCGTCCGCGGAGACTACCGCATCGGCGTCCCCGAGCCCGGCTTCTACCAGGAAGTCCTTAACACGGATTCGGGCGAATATGGAGGCTCCAATGTCGGCAATCTCGGGGGCATCCCGGCCCTGCCCGAGCCCTACATGAACCACGCCTACTCCCTGCGCCTCACTCTCCCGCCGCTTGCTGCCATTTTGCTTAAGTGGCAATCTATTCGAACTTGAAGCACGGCGTGTCACGGCGGTCGGCATCGCGCACCCTGGCACACCTGTAGAAACACACAACCTCCACCGGTTTCGCGCACACAGCAAAATCCACGCTGCACCCCCCCTCGATCTTGCGAGGGTGCAGCGCGGAAAAACAGCTTCAGAACTACTTGTGGGTCATGATGTTTACGTGCGCGAGAAAGTCCCGGTGGCCGTGGGAGTCGATTAGGGAACCGAATCCCGCCATTCCGGCTGGGTTCGTCTTCCCTGCTTCTTCGATCGCAGCGGAGAACTTGTCGAGCCCTTCCGCCCCATTCGCGACAATCGCGATGAAAAAAGCGTCGGGATCAGCCGAGTGGACGGATTCTTGATCGATCTGATATTCATGCAGAGCGCCGTCGGCCAGTAGTTTCTCCAGTATGGCCACAATCGTCGCCTTCATGATTTTTCCGTCCGGATCGCTTGCCCCGGCCTTGAAGCGCCAATTCCCCACGCGCAGGTAGCCGTTCTTGAACGTGCCCGAGTGACTGTTGTAGTCCCGGCTCACCAGGATATAGTCCCAATGCTTGGACGCGGCCAGCGCGGGATCGGTCGCTGCCGGAGCCGAGCGAAGCCCTTCCAGCACCTTCATCAGATTCGCCATGGACCTCGCCGAAAACCACGAGCCGTGCGTGGGCTGGCCTTCCTGGTGATTCAGTACCGCGTAGCTCCCGAAGGCGATCAACGTCCCGTCGGCCACCGCCTTGCTCAAGGCATCGTTGTCGACGGCGTCCGTCTTTTGATAGTCGGCCCACATGGCACGCGGAACCGCCCACTCGGAAACGTACGTGTACATCGGCGGCTTCTCTGCGGGGGCCGATTGCGCCGAAACCGCACCGGGAGAAATCGTCCAAGCGGCGAGCGCGGACAGACAAAACAAAAACAGGATCCCTATAACGCGATTACGCATTCTCGTTCCTCCTCGTTTTTCCCCGCCCGGGGCGGGTCCGATCAAATGTAGATGAGCCTTTATTTCAGAAACAGAAGGGGTTGAAGCTGACGCGACGCGACACTACGCCCGCACTTCCGCCTTGTCAAGCGCCACTCGCTTCGCCGGCAGCAGTTCGTTGCTGCCGTCCCGATGGCCCGCCCTTGCGAATCTTGCACGTCTTCGCCATCCCAGGGATCCGGGATTAACGGTGGGGTCTCTCAAAACTGGATCACTGCCGGGCTCTCTTCGAACTGCTATTGCTGAACGGGGGTGGTCAACGGTTTGCCCTTCTCCACCACGAACGTGGCCAGCAGCTTCACCGGCGTTTTGCCCGTATTTTCTCCCGAATGAACCGTTCCCGCCGGGACAAAAAATACTTCGCCCTGCTTCACCGTCGCCGCAGGCTTGCCCTCCATCGTAAGGGTAATTGTGCCTTCCTGCACGTAGGCGAAGAGGTCACCCGGATGAGTGTGTCGCGGTTCTTTCGCGCCCGGTACAAATTCCACCTGGACCAGCAGTCCCTCGCGGCCGGGAATGCCGCTCAGGTCATGCTTCGTCAGAACGGTGCGCGTAGCGCCGGGCTGCTGCGCAGCCGCCCCGCCGGCGTAGGACAACGCCAGGAAACTGGCGATCACTACCGCTGCCACAACTGCAATCAATTTCGCGCGATTCATAATCACCTCGCAGTATTTCAATTGTTTCGATTGACCTGTGCTTTAACCGCCGTCAGCTTCAGGAGGGGTTTCCGACCGCCGCGACACTACGCCCGCCCCCGCGCCGTGTCAAGCGGCATATTCCGCACGTTTGATGCCTCGCGCCCGCTACTGCTTGTAACGGTTCTTGTAAAAGTCAATCTGCTGCTGGATCTGTTCCTTGGTCATCCCGCCGGTCCACTTGTGGTAGTCGCTCTTCATCACCTCGGCGGTCACCCCCGGCAGCAATTGCTCCGCTTCGGGAATGAACTCCGTGTAGAAGTGCTTCGCCACTTCGTAGAATCCGTGCCATTGCGTGTAGTCCGGCCCCATCATGGCCGTGCCCATGCGCGCGCGGCGCCCTTCGTGGTGCCACAGTTCGTAGTACGTCCATTCAATCTTCTCGTCGAACGGCGTCTTGGTCAGCTTCCCCGCCGCGTACAGCTTGTCCATGATACCCTTCGCCGGCTTGGCGAACTTCTCGTTGTACAGCTCGATCGTGCCCTCGTACTGCTTGTAGAAGTTCTGCACCCATCCGGTCGCGTGGCAGTTGTAGCAGACGTCCTGCATCGCCGCGCGCCGCGTCTCCCAGTTTTCCAGCCGCGTCGTCACCACCGGCCGCAGCGTGAAGCTGATGCGGTCGCCCACGTCGTGCGTCACTTTCTGATTCGTCGTCGCGCTCATGTGGCACGTCGCGCAGGTCGGCGCCGCCGAATAATCCTTTCCCACCACCCACGGATTCGCTTCGAGGTTCATCTTCCCGATGTTCGCGCGGAATTGAATGCCGTGCTTCGATTCCGTGTAGATTTCGATCTGCGGATGGTCCGGCCCCATGTGGCATTTGCCGCAATTCTCCGGCTGCCGCGCCTGCGCCGAGCTGAAGCTGTGCCGCCCGTGGCATGCCGCGCACGTCCCCTTGCTTCCGTCCGGATTCACGCGCCCGATCCCGCTGTTCGGCCACGTGGCCGCGTCGAACTTCCCCTCGCCCGTGTATTTCACCTCGCTGCCATGACATTGCCGGCAGCCGTTCATCGCCGCGGGGCCGCCCTCGACGATCTCTCCCAGCATGTTGTCCAGCGACCCGATGAATTGCGCGGCCTTGGCGTGGTGGCTCTTCTCGAATTGCTCCACTTCCTTCGCGTGGCATCGTCCGCAGTAGTTCGGCGTCACGATGACGGCGATTTTCAGGCCGTAATGATCAAACGTCGCGGGATCATTCGCCGCCGCTTTATGGCAGCCGTAGCAGTCCACGCCTTTTTTCGCGTGCGCGCTCGTTCGCCACTGCTCCACCACGCCCGGCGTTGACGTGGCGTGGCAGTCCAGGCATTGCTGGCCTCCCGCGGACACCTTCGCCTCTTGCGCCTGGCTCGCCGCGCCGCTCGCGACCGCAAAGAACAGAACAACCAGAATACGCACCAACATGGAATTCCTCCGCCGCGAGCATCGCCAGGGCAAGCGATGCTCCCGATTTTCATCTTCGCTCCGCCATTCTACTTTTTCTCCGCGCCTTTGCAATCCCCCGCGGCTACATTTTCCCCTTCCTGCCGTTGTTCCGCTGCCGTTGTTCCGTCCTACTGCCGGGTTCGACTTGGCCTTATACTGTAAGGGTGAGCACGAATCCCTTTCTGCCTGCCTTCCGCGCCCCCAGCGCCTTCGAAAAAGTGTTCAACCGGATCTTCGGCATTTTCGTCGGGCTCGGCTTCGGCCTGCGTCACAATTATCTGCTCCGAGTGCGCGGCCGCAAGACCGGACGCATCTACTCCACTCCCGTTAATCTGCTCGATTTCCGCGGAAAGCGCTTCCTCATCGCGCCTCGCGGACGCACGCAGTGGGTTCGCAATGCCGAATCCGCGGGCGAAATTATCCTCAAGAAAGGAAGCTCGCGGCTGCAGTTCCGGCTCTGCCCCATCCCGGATGCGGAGAAGCCGGAACTCTTGAAGGAATATCTGGAGCGTTTCGCGACGGCCGTGCAGCGCTACTTCCCCGTGCCGGCCGGTTCGTCCCCGCAGGCCTTCGCCGTCCTCGCCCCCAACTACCCCGTCTTCGAGCTTCTTCCCCTCCAGCGCGGGTGATCCTCATCTTCGCAATTCCATCCCTGCGCCACCCGCAGTCAGAGTGCCTCTTACTCACAACGTAAGGTCACGGTAAACCTGAAATCCCCCAGAGGGTTGTCCCGCACCCGTAACCGCCAGCTTCCGTACTCCCGAAATCAACAAATAAGATTGGAAAGTGTCTCGATGTGAACAGATATCCACCTTCGTCTTTCTTAACATGGTGTCTCTGGAGGAAGTAAGGCGACTCTTCTGCGGACCATTCAGCCAGCTTCCTCTGACTCGGGAGGATCCAGAGGGAAACTAGATTAATCGTTTTTCTCGTTATGTTTTTGCTCGGCGGCGGAGGTTGGGGATACTCCCGTTGGCGCAGGAAATAGCGCCTCTTGGTGTCAAGAGGAGAGATGCAATCGCGAATCGCCGACTCTTAAGCGGGCTCGCGGAGCGCGCGATGTTCGGAGCATGCGCTTTCGGGCGCGCGGTGAAGCCGAAGGGCGTTTGGCCGGGTGCCGGAATTCGAATGGTTTCCGAGGAGACAACAAGATGAAGCCAAGTACTGAGAATGAGATTGCAGGCAAGGTTCACGAAGTGAAGGGCAAGATCAAGCAAAAGGTGGGCCACCTGACGGATGATTCCGGCTTAGAAGCCGAAGGTATTGGCGAAAAGATTGCCGGGAAAATCCAAAAGAAAATCGGCCAGGTGGAAAAAGTCTTCGAAAAACCGTGAAGCCGGTACTGGTTCGCACAACCGGGCCGCGAAGGCTCTTAGATTTAGATCAAGGAATCGAACAAAAACTGGAGGCAGGTCATGGACCTATCAGCGGTAAGTCCGACACAAATAGCCATACTCATCGCGGTCGCCGTGGTGGTGGTCGCAGGCATCGCCATTTGGCTTTCTATTCGTAAACGCCGAACGGGAAGACTACGCGCTCAGTTTGGTGGCGCTGAATATTCCCGCGCCGTAAAAGAAGGCGGGAGCCGGCGGAAAGCAGAAGCGGGCCTCGACGAGCGCGCGGAACGAGTGCAGGGCTTGCACATCCGGCCGCTCGCTCCGGGCGATCGTGCGCGCTATGTCGAGTCCTGGGGCAGAGTCCAGGCGCGGTTCGTTGACGGCCCCGGAGGTGCCGTAACGGACGCCGACCAACTGCTGCGCGATGTGATGTCCACGCGTGGCTATCCCGTAAGCGACTTTGAACAGCGTGCGGCGGATATCTCTGTGGATCATCCGCTGGTTCTCGAAAATTATCGTTTGGCCCACCAAAGCGCGCTTCGTCAATCGTCGGGGCAGGCCAGCACCGAAGACTTGCGCCAGGCCATGATTCATTACCGGACGCTTTTTGAGGAGCTTGTCGCCGAACCAGCAGCAGCGCTTCCATAGGACGCAGGGCGGCCGCGTTCCGGGTTGCTCTCCCGCAAGCGCAAGCTGAGTTCTCGGGCGAAAACTGCCGCAGTTGTCTGGAGAAGGAGATGCTATGTCATTCAGCCTTTACTCGATTGGGTTCGCGATCGTCATCGGCGGCCTGATTTATGCCGCACACTTGCTGCAAATGCCCGCGCGCTGGATTGTGGTGGGCGCGGTCGTCCTTTTGGGACTCGGGATTCTAACGGGTGTAAAGGCGACGCGTCAGAAAGATCCTGCTTGATAACGATATTGTTAGATACCCTGCGGCCCTTCCCTGGATTGTGCGCCCGCTTCTTGTTCCCGCGGATCGGGGCAATCGTGATTCAGCCCGCGGCCTTTTGACTCGCATATTGCTGCGGGTTTTGATCAAACTTGCCTTTGCAGCCTGCGCAACAAAAGTAGTAGGTCTTTCCCTCGTAGGTTGATTGCGCCGCTGCCTTCTGGTCATCCACCTTCATGCCGCAGACAGGATCAGTCTGTGTCGCCATGGTTGTTTCTCCTTTCAAGGATGCAACTCCGAAAGCTGCTTTGTCCGCTCACCTTCTCGCGCTCTGAATTGTCTGTCGCGATTGCAACACACGGGCAGGTTGATTAGCGCGCTTCTTCGATGATTCGCAAGACGACGCTCTCCACCTCAGGCGCAACGGGGCGTTGCGGGTGTCCGGGGTGGTCCCTTTTTCCTTGTGACGCCGGAAGAGCCGGGCTCAGTCCATTTTGTGGGCTTTGGGAGCGGCCATCTTGTGTTCCATCGTTCCGGCATGCATCTCAGGCATGCAGTTGCACTCTTTGAGAATTTCAGCGACATGCTCTGAAATATTCTTGGCGTCCGGCGCGCTGGTTTGAACTTCCCTATCGAGTGCGGCGAGATGCTCCCGGATTTCCGACTGGTGCGCGTCCATCTGCTTCATCATGTCGGCCATGTGCGCCTTCATCTTTTCGTCCATCGTCTTCATGTGATCCTGATGGTGCTGTTCCATCTGATCGAAGCTCCGCTTCATCTCCACAACCGCCGCGCGCGCAAATTCCGGGTTGACCGTTTTCGCCTCGGCTGCATGATGGCGCAAGGCTTGGGCGAAATTCTTCAGGTTATCTTTGTAGGCCATCGCCAGCACATGGTGCGGCTCCTGCATCATCGCAGACATGTCCATCATGCCTTGCGGATGCTGTGGCATCTTGCCTTTCGACTGTTTACTGCTTTGAGGCTTTCCGCTGTGCTCTTGCTGGCTGATTGCCGCTCCTCCGCTCGCGATGAGAATCGCTGCGGCGAGGGTTGCAAGAGTCACTGCGTAGGACACTTTCTTCATCATTTCTCTCCTCGCTTCCTGGTTTGAAGATGGCAGGGGATACCGCCTGCCGATCCGGCGGCACTTTAGCAGCGACATGGGCTTGTTTCTGTTCTCTTCTGTACACCGGCGCGGGCCTCGGCATCAGCCCTCAACGCGTGCGCGACTGCATCTCCCAGAGTCTGCCGCCCGCCCAGGCTTGCGGCATTGCCAGCACGACGAGCGCGAGTGGATACCAGTGGGGCCCGAACGCCGGTCCCTTGTTCCACGTCACTACGGTGCCCACAATACTCACGGCAAGGCCTATGGCGCCAAGCACCAGCGCGTGCAGCATGGGCCGATCGGGCGCGAGCCGCGCCGCGATGTAGCTGCCCGCGACGTCGTAAACAGTGCGATAAACCGTCGCAAGCAGGAGGGGCGCGTCGCCCACCGGCTGGCCCCACGGCGGGAAGACGCCGGCCACGTGCAGCACCACGTCGGTGCCGAGAGAGAGAACGATGCCCGCGAACATGCCAGCGAGCACCGCGCCGATACTTTTCCAAATGTTCTTGTTCATGCTTTCTCCAGGAGCTCCGCAAGCCTGTCGTAGCTCGCAGCCACGCCCCGTTCCATGCCGGACTGGAGGACAGTGTCGCGCGCCTCTTGCGATACGTAGAGGATCGAGCTCGCGACCGTGGTCCTGCCGCCCTCCTCGGCCAGGCCGTAAGTTACCAGCGCCTCGCCAGGGTACCAGGCCTCGTCGAATAACTCGGTGAAGACGAGCCGCTCGTGCCGCGCGACCTCGCGGTACACGCCGCGCACACCCATCTCGGTTCCGTCGGAGTCACGCCGCCACACGTAGCGATAGGCCCCGCCAACGCTCAGATCGATCTCGCTGACCGGCATCGACCAGCCCGGCGGCCCGAGCAACCACTGCTTGACCAGTTCGGGTTTGGTCAAGGCGTCGAAGACCAGGCGGCGCGGCGCGTCGAACACGCGCGTCATCGCGATCTCGCGCTCGCCGCGTGCTGCGACTTTCAGAGTGTTCTGCATTGGCGATCTCCTCTATTGCTTGGTGTGGCGCTCGTGCGTCCACGTTTTTTCTTCTTGGTCTTCAGCTCCTCGCTTTTTAGCTCAACGAGCAGGGCGTCCAGGCGCTGGAAGTCGGCGGGTGGGCAATACTTCCCCGTCCAGCAACGCGCGGGTGGCCCGGACGTAACACGGAAGAAGGTTCTGGGTGTCCTACCCTCGGTTTTGGAGGGTGGGGATTTTGCCGGGTGGAGCATCCTGGAGCAGAGAAGACGAGTTTAGTCGCCGCACACTTGTGCTTTTCAAGGGTGCGGGGTTTGACTTTGCCTTAGCTCGGGTGCCTTCCACGACGAGATTGAACCACGCATGGGGGCGCCTGTGACGACCGCGCAAGCTGCGGTACTTGTGCTTTGCGCTTAAGTGAGAGCTACAGATGCGTCAGGCGCAACTGAAAGCTGTACGACGTCTTGCAGTCGACAGGGGTTCCAACCGGCGCCGTAATTGGTCCCTCGAAAGCGCTGGTCAGCATCCAACTCATGCCCGCGAAACCGCCGTTCAGCGCTGCATTCACCTGGCTCGTTACGTCGACAGTGAATGCGGCTCCCCCGGTACCGCTGGCAATCGTCATTGTCGGGCTCGCCGCCCCTGCGACGTTGCCCACTGCCCACGGACTCGGGAACGTGAATACGGTCGGCCCAGACGGAAACGCCTCGGCCGGCTGCAACCGATCTAAGGTGCCTGCGCCGGAGACCGCTGGCAGCGTCCCGGCGGCTGCAGGTCCAAATCGCACCAACGACCCAGCGCCCCCCGTGAACGCGATGCAGCTCGTGTGGCCGCCTACTCCAGCCGGCAGTGCTCGTGTCGAGACGATGAGTTCCGCCTTCTGTACGAGCCCCTTTAGGTTGCTCACCGACGCCATATTGAACGTCACCAACGCACGGTACACATCAAGGCGGGATTCCAGACAGCCGTCGGTGGTGTTGCGCCACAGTTCGAACCCGACAAACGGGAAGGTGCGATTGTTCGGCGGCATGGCATTCCACCAGGCCTGAATATCGGGCGCCGAAGGTACGGCTGGATTGCATGTATTGACCGGATCTACCAGTCCGCTGGTCTTGACCAACGTTCCGACGGACAGCCCAACGAGCGTGGTTTTCGGCTGCACTGGGCAGCCGGCAAGAAACACCGCCGCGACTGCCATCAGACCAAATGATACTAAGCGAATCATGATTCTCATTTGTTGGTTCCCTCCTGGAAGGGCTTCGCGCGCTGAACCTCGTGCATCACATGGTGTCGCTTGCGTGCTCAAGGAACCGCCGACCCTCTGCACCTTGGTGGAGTGGCATTCTAGGAGACCCGGCTCAGTTTAACAAGGCATGATCCGTCATGCGTGTGCCGCACCCACGTCTACTACCCACAAAGCATAGTGCGCGAGTGATCTGCTCCAACGGTTGCTTTATAACCAATCTAATTTCCGCAATTCCATCCCTACGCCACCCGCCTTGACACCAGGGAGTGGCTGGCATATGGTTTTGCGCAAAGACTTAGGGTTGAAATCGGAAATTCCGCCTTAAAAACTAGGAGAAGAACGAGATATGAAAAAACTCGCACTGTTAGTTCTAGTGGTTCTTGCCTTCAGCGTCGCCACGGCAGCTTCCGATGACGATGTTACCGTCCTTACTGCCAGCCTCCGCGGCGCCAATGAGGTACCGGCGATCAACAGCGATGGCACTGCTACATTCAGGGCCGTGATTCACGAAGACGGGTCCATCACCTTTACAGAAACGTTCAAGAACCTCACCAGCAATTTGATCTTTTCCCACATCCACTTCGGCGAAATCCACGTCGCCGGTGGCGTCATGATCTTCCTCTGCGGCGGCGACGCCCAGCCGGCTTGTCCGGCAGCCACCTCGGGAACATTCTCGGGCACGATCACTACGGCGAATGTGGTCGGTCCTGCGGCGCAGGGTATCACCGCTGGTGACCTCGCCAGCGCCCTCCGTGCCATTCGCCAGGGAGCCGGTTATGTGAATATCCACACCACCAAGTTCCCCGGGGGTGAAATTCGCGGCCAAGTTGTCGTCCATCGTGGCGATGATGACAGAGACGACAAGGACAACCGGTAAGACGCGGATTCACTCGAGGCAGGTGGCGCAGTCGTAAAGAGTGGGAAGGTTTTGGGTGGCCCATACGCGGGTTTTGCGTGTGGGGTTTTTGACTTTTATTTTTTCCGGCAGGAGGAGCACGCCTGGGGCCGAGAAGACGAGTTTGCGTGCGGCACCCACGTCTACTACCCACAACGGATACTGCGCGAGTGATATGCTCCCACAGTGCTTTATGACCAATCTGATTCCCGCAATTCCATCCCTGCGCCACCCGCCTGCTTCCTCCACTTTCCATTGGTGAGGGCCTCCTTCGTCCATGGAGGTGTCGAGTGAATCGGCGACACTATGTCGGCCTTTTTCTGCTTTCTCTCGCGACGCTCCTACTCGAACTTGCTCTGACGCGCGTGCTGTCGGTCGCACTCTGGTATCACTTCGGCTTCCTTGTGATCTCCACAGCACTCCTCGGATTTGGCACCTCAGGTGTCGTCCTTGCGCTATGGACGGACTTGCGCGAGCGTGTATCACTCGACCACGGAGTTGCCGGACTCTCCCTCGCTTTTGGTGTCGCGACAATTGTGAGTTTCTGGCTGATGCAGCATATCCCCTTCGAACCGTTCAACCTGCTTGCGGATTCCCGGCAACTTTTGTTCATGCCGCTTTATTATCTTGCTCTCGCAGCCCCCTTCTTCTGCTCTGGGCTCGCCATTGCGCTTCTCTTCACACGTGGCGCACAGGAGGTGAACCGACTCTACGCAGTTGACCTCTTGGGAGCAGGAATCGGCTGCGCGGCGATCGCAGTCGTCATGCCTGCTCTCGGTGGCTCGGGTTGCGTCATCGTTGCAGCGACACTCGGATTTTTCGCCGCTACAGTATTCGGTCTGACTCGTGCTGGCCGGCTATCGGTCACTGGCGCCCTGCTCGGATTTTCCGCGCTTGCCCTCGCGTCTGTTGCTGACCGGGCGTTCCCGATCACGGTGACATCGAACAAGCAACATCCGCTGCGTCCGGCGACGCACCAGCCCATTTACACGGCCTGGAATACCTTTTCGCGAATTGATGTCTACGAGTTGCCCGCTGCACCGGAAGAGGGCTGGCCGGATTCTGGCTTCGCAATCGTTATCGACGGTGGTGCCGCGGCGACTGGCATGGGGAATCTCCGGGTCGGTGTCCGCAACTATCTCGCTCATTCCACCGGGTACCACCCATCGGGCCTTCCGTATCTTGGAAAGGTGCATCCAAAGGTTCTCGTTATGGGGTCCGGTGCAGGGAGGGAGGTGCTTGAGGCGCTCTACTTTGGCGCATCTTCGGTCACTGCCGTCGAGATTAACCCCATCATCAACGAGATTGTTTCGCGCCGGATGCGTGACTCTTGGGGCGGACTTTTCGAGCAACCTGAGGTCCACCTTGTCACCGACGAGGGGCGGAGTTTTCTGAGGCGCTCGAAAGAAAAATACGATGCGATCATTTCAATTCAGACTATCACCAACGCAGCGATCGCCTCAGGCGCTCTCACTTTGGCCGAGGGTTACATGTTTACGCGAGAAGCGTTCGAGGAATATCTCGACCACCTGACCGAAGATGGCGTTCTCTTGATCACACGACCGACGTCCCAGCTCGCGCGACTATTCGCGACTGCTCGCGAAGTGTTCGAGCAACGTGGTCTCGGAAGTCCCGCAAAGCATCTTTTCGCTTTCCGAGCGCCTTTGCTCCAGTGGGGGCCACGGCTAGCGCATACAGGCTTCTTGTTTAAGAAGTCTCCGCTCACGCAGGGCGAGTTGCGCATGATGGCCGAGCGTCTAGGCGTCGCGGGCACAAAAGGGGGGATCGGCGAAAGTGTCCCTCCAGAAATCCTCTACTCGCCGCTTGAATCGCGAACGGGCAGCATCTTCGATTTGCTGATGACGGCTCCTGACTTGCGCGCGGTCTACGCGGCGCAGGCAATTGAGCTTTCCCCCGCCACCGATGACCGCCCGTTCTTCAATCAGCAGACGCGGTGGTCCAGACTCGGCCTTCGATCTTTCGCATACGCCTTCATGCTAGGCCAAAAAAAGCTAGGGACGGATCAGCCGGTTGCTGAGATGACGCTCGTCATGATGCTTGGCCAGTCCATCGTGGTCGCCGCGGTTTTTATTGCACTGCCGTTGGCACGCTCCTCTCGCGGCGGGTTCCAAACGCAAGGTTATTTGGCGTTCCTTGCCTATTTTGCTTGCCTGGGGCTCGGCTTTATCATGATCGAAATCGCGTTTCTCCAGCGCTTCACGCTCTTCCTCGGTCAGCCTGTATATACCCTCGCTGTGGTTCTGGCGAGTCTGCTCGTTTCCAGCGGGGTGGGCTCCTACACCTCCGGACGCTTACGCGGGAGTCCTCACCGCGTGCTCTCCACAATGCTTCTGGCGCTCCTGGCAGCCTTGGCCCTCACCGCACTTGTAACGCCATCGATCTTTTCCGCTGCCCTCGGACTGGCATTGCTGTGGCGCATTGCAATCTCCGCGGCGCTGATCGCACCGCTGGGGATTCTGCTCGGCATGCCGTTCCCTATGGGTTTGTCCATTGTGGCTAATCGGTCTTCAGCACTTGTACCGTGGGCGTGGGGAGTCAATGGTTTCTTCACTGTCATCGGGTCAGTGGGTGCGATGATGCTGGGAATGATTCTCGGGTTCAAGGCGGTGCTCGCAATCGCGGGAGGGTGCTATCTCGCAGCTTGGGTAGCAATGGGTCTGACCAAGAAGCGGAGCGGAATTTCATCTCTGTAATAGAGAAAGCAGGTATGAAGAGTTCCCGAGAGGTAAGGCAGGCTAACGAGGCAAAGTTATGGGTACGCTGAAGGCATGGGATTTAGACACGCCAATTTCGTCCGGCATGGCCAACTGAGGAACAATGACTTAGCGTGCAAGAACCCAACACGTTCGATTGTTACGAAGTACTTTACATTGCAGAGTGCCTGTGATAGTTTCCCTTACGTATTCCCAATGAGCCTCTTCGACTAAGGAGCTCAATCCATGAGAATTGTTTCGTCGATCAAGCCCGCCGTTGCTGCGCGATTGGGACTAACTCTTCTAATCGTCCCCATCTACTTCATCAGTGCCTCAGCTCTCAGGCAGAATGCGCCGGGGCTCTCATTGCTGGGGAGTCCTATGATTTTGCTCGGTACGTTGCTCGTCGCGTTCACTCTAAACGCCTTGTCGATTCTCTCAGTAAACCTTCGCAGCGACGCCCCACCTGTCCTAAGTGTTTCCCTCTCATTGCGCTTCTGGAATCTAACAGTGATAGTAACCGGGTTGCTGCTGCTGGGCGTGTTGCTCGGTTATGCATTTGTTGAGAATTTCCAGGCTCGTCCAGGCAGTTAACCGCGAGGAAGAACAAAGGTAGGCGGGTGGCCCGGACGTAAAGTGAAGAGTCGAATTTGGGTGCCCCATACGCGGGTTTTGCGTGTGGGGTTTTTGACTTTTACTTTTTCCGGCAGGTGGAGTACACCTCGAGCCGAGAAGACGAGTTTGCGTGCCGCACCCTTGTCGTTTTCAAGGGTGCGGCACGCACGTCTGCTACCCACTAAGCATAGTGCGCGAGCGATATCCTCCCACCGTGCCTTATGACCAATCTAATTTCCGCAATTCCATCCCTGCGCCACCCATCCATCTCAGACTTGCGAACTTTGATCAGTCGTCGTCGTCTTCATGGTCACCGCGACGTGGCCCCGGGAAATTAGGGCAAGGAGCCGGTCCTGGGCCGGAGTAGGTCACACACCAGTTCTTCTCAAAAGTGTTGCGCGCGCCAGTGCCAGCCACCGTCGAGAAGTCTCGAATGTCAAAGCCGATAGCAGCTCCAAAAGTCCGGGAGACTTGGCCGGGCGGGTTGCCGGCGATGATGTTTCTGCGGATGACATTATCGACCGCATTTGGCTGGATCAGAATCCCGTTGGTGTTTCCTAATATGATGTTTTCCTCTATCAGGTTGCCGCTGCTGTTGCCCAACAGGCTGACACCAAAGTCGTTATTGCCGTTGTCAACGGAACCATTGCCACCGAAATAGTTCCTCCGAATGCGGTTGTTGTGGCTGTTCAGGTTGCAGTTGCCGCCACAAGGGGCCGGACCCGAGTTGTTTGAGTTCCTGACGGAGACGATGTCTTCGATGACGCTGTCAGAGATGCCATTCGTGAATAGGCCGCTGAAGCAATTGTTGTGGGAAGTGATGTGCCTCACCTTGGCCTTCGTGCTGACTCCAATCGTCCCGACGATCAAGATTCCGTGCCGGCGAAACTTCTGCACCATGCCCGGCCCAAGAATTTGCGCATGGGTCTGGTTGGACATGCGAATGCCATCCGCCGGTGGATTTCCAGAATTCGCGTTACAAAAAGCGGAAAGGTTGGCCGGATTGGGAGGATTGTCCGGGATCCCCGGACCTGTGATAGTCAAGCCGTTCAGCCGCAACTTGATATCAGATGCACCGAAGTCGATACAGGGGCTGTCCGTCATGGTGCAGGTTACGTCGCCGACCAACTGGCTATCTTCAAATATCGTTTTCGTAAAGGCAATCGTTCCGCTGATGTCCTCAGCCTCGGCCACCCCGCTTACGCAGAGCAGTACGGCCAGGAGCGCAATGCCCAGCTCGACACTCTTGTTGGTGAATAGCTTTTTCATGACTTTCCTCCCGATAGGTTTACTTAAGAGAGGCCCTAGGAAGAGTCGCTATCAAGCATTCCAAATTAGCCGGAATTTCCGATATTGAACCGGCCCTTGCCCAGCAGCCGTACACCCACGCCACGCGGCTGTCAAGGCAAAATCCACATAGCCTGTTTGGGCGGCATCGCCGGGGGCGGCTGGCCCGGACGTAAAGTGAAGAGTCGAATTTGGGTGCCCCATACGCCGGTTTTGCGTGTGGGGTTTTTTGACTTTTATTTTTTCCGCAGGTGGAGCACGCCTGGGGCCGAGAAGACAAGTTCGGGTGCCGCACCCACGTCTACTGCCCACAAAGCATAGTGCGCGAGTGATATGCTCCCGCAGTGCCTTCTGACCAATCTCATTTTCACAATTCCATCCCTGCTCCACCCGCCCCGATCTTCGCCCTTGTTACCGTGACGCGTCGATGGAGGATCGCTGCTTATGATAGACGCGCAAAGACACCAGTCTCTTACTTCGCTCGCTTGAAGCGCGTCTGGCTATAGACTTCAAAATCCTTCCCAGGCGGTGCGAGTTCAAACGTCTCAACAAATTCGCTTTCGGATATCACAGCGTACTTCTCTCTCGCCTTCCATCCCACGGCGAGGTTCTCGAACCCTTCACTCTGGAACAAGAGACTTGCGTCCGTCCCCACGGTCGCCGGCATGGCATATTGATTCACAAAGCCTTCCACGTGGAATTGCCGCATCACCAGGCTGTTGCGTGCGCGATCGTAGCTGAACATCGTCCAATGTTCATGGACTTCACCTTTTGGGTTTTTCTCCTGCGGCGGATAGGTGGAGATGTTTCGCTCATGCAGGAAGCGCCCGTTCATGACGAATTCATAGGTCCGCTTCACTGTCCCTCGGCCCGCCTCGCCTTCCGCGACGCCGTCCCATTTGCCAACGAGGAAGCGGACCGACTTCCATGCGTCGTCCTTCTTCGGCGGCGAGTCTTGCGTCGCCAGGACGACAGGAGCGCAAAGCAAGAGTGCAATCAATCTCCAATAGCGAACTAACGCGGATCCACGACATTGGTAAGTCCGGCGCATAGATATCTCCGTTCTTGACTACGAGTGGCTCCACAGTGTCATCAACCCGCATCCTTTTCAACTAAATCGGGGCGGGTGGCGCGGACGTGAAGTGAGGAGATGAATTTGGGTGCCCCATACGCGGGTTTTGCGTGTGGGGTTTTTGACTTCTATTTTTTCCGGCAAGTCGCGCAGACGTGAAGCGCTGAGATCATTCTGGGTGCGGCACCCGCGTCTACTACCCACAAAGCATAGTGCGCGAATGATATGCTCCCACAGTGCGTTATGACCAATCTCATTTTCGCAATTCCATCCCTGCTCCACCCGCAGTAAACGTGAGCTTGAGGGCTGTCATACTCGCACCTTGGAACGCACAAGGGTGCGGCAGCCGGCGACCCAGAATCGGCTTAGCGGTTCAAGGGTTGGGGACTCACCCCTTTGTCGTTGTCGATCCAGGCGAACCGAAAAATGGACTTCCAATCGTACAGGAAGGTGGGCAAGAGAGTGATCTTGGGTTCCGCTTTCATGAGGAGCAGATACTTACATACGAGTTCGTCAAACTCCAACAAACAGTATTTCAAATCACTGAATGTTGGAACCGCCTGACTTAACCCGCGCTGATCATAGTGGGCGACGACCCGGTCCGTATAGTGACGGATTTTCTCGGATGCCCGGACCAGCAAGTCGATATCCTTTTGTACTTGAGACGGATCGAGCATCTTGAGTTTAGGGCCCACATACTCGTCATAGATTTTGTCCGCGCTCTCCAGAATGTACTTCGATCCACAGTGCGCGTAAAGACTTCGGTGATATTCACGAGAGATCAAGTGTGGGAACTTCTTGAGTTCGTCCAAGAGTCGGTGCAGTGAAACGCTTTGGTTGTTGAGGCTCGCTTGTCGCCGCACGGCAGCCGCTACGGAGTGAGCGAAAGTTGAACTCAACCACGCAAAGAATACGCTCTCAGCGTTCCGAAGCCTTCTATTCGTGCCAATGATGTTTTCCACTTCCCAAAAGATGTAATCGTTTGTTACTAGCTCGATGGTTTCCGAAGCAACGATGTCGAGCCATTGAATCGCTCTATGGAGTCTCTCGAGATCTGTCATGGAAACCAGCTTTCGGAAAGAATGATCTTCTTAGCGCCTTGGCTGGCTTGCAGAACGGTACATCGACAATTCTTCCTCCTGAGCCTTGAGCTGTTGGAAAAGAAAGGGGCGAAATTTCGTTGCAGTCTTAACTGCCAACGTGGATGTGTCTTCCAGCTCGGTCGGCAGAATGTGGTCCCCTGTGAACTGTCGAACATCGCATGCCAGCGCGTCGGCCGCGGTGCCGACGTCGGAAATAATTTCGTAAGCTCGAAACAGCGAGGGACTCGAAGCTCGGTCAGAGCTTTCTAGGTCAGCGATCCATCCCTTCGCGTTTCGGATGTCAGAAAGCGTTGCATCAAGAAACCTGCGGGAAGATTCAATACGCGCGTGAGAGGTGTCCCAGCGCGCAAAATTGATCTTTCCAGTTGTCTCTTCGAAACGACGCAACGCGTAATCTATGTCTTTAACCGATGCTCTAATATCTTTCTGCGATGGATATCTGGTTTCAGCACAAAACGGGACTGCAGACAGAAAGAAAATTACAAGCATAGTGATTGTTTTCATGCCTGACCCTCACAGAAGTAATCCAGGAAGTATAGCGTGTATAGTCCTTACAAGGACACAACGCACTAGCCCGTGTCGCACCTTTGGCGGGTGGCGCATTGGTGCAAAGGGGATCGGTTTTTTCCGCCGGGTGCCGGTTGTGCACCTGGGGCCTTTGACTTTGCGTTTTTCTAGTTCGTCTTGTGTCCAGCGGGTGGCCCGGACGTAACACAGGAGAAGGTTCTGGGTGCCCTACCCTCGGTTTTGGAGGGTGGGGACTTTGCTTCCGAGTTGCCTTGCGCAATTTCGATTGAAATCTTACGACCACTACACTTCCGTCCTTCCCCCTCATTTATCTCTTGCATGCTGTGTACTCTTATAGTATAATGCCGCATGAATCGCCGCCGCACCCCCTCTTTGCCCGCCAGTCACCAGCTTGGGCGGGTGGCCCGGACGTAACACGGGAGAAGGTTCCGGGTGCCCTACCCTCGGTTTTAGAGGGTGGGGATTTTGCTTCCGAATTGCCGCGCGCGATTTCGTTGGAAATCTTACGGCCACCACACTTTCGCCCTTCCCCCTCATTTATCTCTTGCATGCTGTGTACTCTTGTAGTATAATGCCGCATGAATCGCCGCCGCACCCCGTCTTTGCCCGCCAGTCACCAGCTTGCCCTGAGCGAAGTCGAAGGGCCACGAATCACGACTCACTGCCCTGACCCATTTGTTTGCGCATTCTTGCGCACTCTTTCCCACCAGTGCGCAAAACGCGCCCTTTGTTTTCATGCCCTTACACACTCTTTTGCGCAACGAGCGCTCGGCATGTCCTTTGGAATCAGGCAGATCCGCACTCTTTGCGTCACAACGGGGGGAGGGGGGGTACCCCCCTACTTGCCCAGAGCCCGGTCGAAGGGTGGAAATCTCGCCCCATCTCCCGCCGCTCTCCGTCCACTGTCAATTCTCGGCGCTCAACCCTTCCTCCCCCTCGCGACTCACGGCTCCCCACCTCGCTTCCAACTTTCCACTGTCGGCACTTTCCCATTTCCCGGGAACCTTTTCCCGGCGCCCTTCGTACTTACCGTCAAATGCCCCAAGGAGGCATCCAGCCATGACGGATCGCACCCGTATGCTTTCCCGGATTACCCTGTTCCTCGCCGCCGCAGTCCTTCTTCTCACGCCCCGGATCGGCATTGCCCAGACAACCCAATCCGCCCAGGCACCCCAGCCTTCTCAAACGGTCAAAGGAGACCGCTGGCTCCACGTCCGAGTGGACTGCTCCGACCCCAAGGGCGAGCGCGTCCGCGTCAACGTCCCTCTCGAGTTGGCGGAAAAAGTCATCGGCTCCATCAACCATCACCATCTCCGCGCCGGCAAGATCAGCATTAATTCCGCCGACGTCCATGGCGTTGACCTCCGCGCCATCCTGGACGCCGTGCGCACCTCCAAAGACGGCGAATTCGTGACCGTCCAGAGCAACGAGGAAGATGTTCGCGTCGCCAAGCAAAACGGCCAGTTACTGATCAACGTGAACAAGAAACAGGACAAGAAAGACCATGTCGAAATCCGCGTGCCCATGAAAGTCGTGGATGCTCTTCTCTCCGCCGGCAAGGACGAGCTGGACATCGCGGCGGCTTTGCGCGTGCTCTCCGCGCAGGGCGATACCGAGCTGGTTTCCGTCAAGGATTCCGAAAACACCATCCGCATCTGGCTGGACTCGAAAAACGCGGCGGACTAGGAACTAAGACTGGAGGGAGATCGCCATGTTGCTTGCGAAATTAGCACTGGGAGTCGGCGGAACGATTGTTCTGGCGGGCGCCTACACCTTTCGCGAAGGCGTGCTGCGCGTCTCGGTGGACGAATACCGCCCCGATGGCAGCCACGTCCATCTTTTTCTCCCCGCAGCCGTCCTGCCCATGGCCGTTCGCCTGGCGCCGCGGCACGAAATCGAACGCGGCCTGCGAAATTCGGCCGAGTGGCTCCCGACGCTCAAGACTCTCGCCACGGAGCTTCGCAAGTACCCGGAAGCGGCCTTCGTTGAGGTGACCGACGCCAACGAACACGTCCGCATCCGCACGCACCGCGGCAAGCTGCAGATTGACGTGGAGTCACCCGAAGAAACCGTGCACATCTCGTGCCCGCTCGTCGCCATCGAGGATCTCTCGAGCGAATTGGACGCCCGGCGCCCCGTAACGTAACTCACTGGCCCGTGGCTTCCTGGGCCGCCATGAAGTAAATCTCTTCGCTCATGGCCTCTTTTTTCCAGCCGGCTCGCAGCAGGATGCCGCGGCCCTTTTCCACCATCCTGGGATGCCCGCAGAGGTACGCGCTGGTCTTCTCCGGCGGAAGTTCCCAAAGAGAGGTGTACTTTCGGATGAGATCGTCCACCCGGCCCGTCTCGCCTTCCCACGCGGGGTCTTCCCACGGCCGGCTTACTGTCGGCACATACTTCAGCCACGGCGCCTCCGCCGCCAAGCGCTCGACCTCTTCCCGGTAGCCGAATTCCGCGGAGCGGCTTGCCCCATGCAGCACGTACAGCCGGTGATCGCCCGGCATCTGTCCTTTTTTCCAATCGTGATATAGCGTGCGGATGTAACTGACGAACGGCGCAATCCCCGTCACCGTTGCCAGCAGCAGGTGATTCGTGCGTCCGCTCTTCATGTCCAGGGTGAATCTGCCCTTCGCGATGCGCCGGCAGCTCATGGGATCTCCCGGCTTCAGGTTGAAGAGGTGAGGTGTCAGCGCGCCCGTGTGCACGAGCTCGAGGAAGAACTCCAGTTCGCTTTCGTAGGGGGAGGATGCGATCGAATAAGCGCGCTCGATCAGCTTCCCGTCCTTCTGCTCGCCCAGCGTCGCGTATTGTCCCGCCACATAGCGGAACGCCCCGCCCGGTTCGACCCGGATCACCCACAGGTCCGGTGAAAGATCACGCCGGCTGACAATCCGCGCCTCATAGTGTTTCTCCGAAGCAGGGAGCATGAACGGGTCTCCTGAAACGCTTTGAGGCTGACTGGCTAATGTAGTTATAGCCGAGCGCCGGCGTCATTGGGGTCGCTGCATTCTCTGCTGCATCATTTCTTCCATGGAAATCGGTTTCCCCGTGATGTGCGTCTTTGCGTCGGTGATTGTCCTGGTCAATACCATGCTTCTCTCTTTTCCCACGGTTTTCACCAGGCCCCAAGGCGCAACCTTTTCGTTCAACCACACGTCGCCGCTGCCGTCCTTCATCCGCCAGTGTTCGCAGGTGAAAGTGCCGGCCGGGACCGTAACCGGCTCATTGCCGACGCGCTCCGCTTTTTGGCGAAAGTCCGCTGCCTGCGGTTCCCTTTCCCTTCGGGAAGGAGACTGCGAGGTAAACTCCACCGGCTGCGGCTGACCGGGGATTTGCACGATTGTGCGTTCCATCACGACGTTGCCTTCTTTTGGACTCAGGAGCATCTTCGCGTAAACCATATCGCCCGTCCGGAAATCTTCCCTGCCGAACTCCATCCAGTACGCGTCTTTGCCGTTGACGCTTTCTTTCCCCACAATGGAGATTTCTATGAGGCGCTTTTCCTGTTTTTCATTGGTGGACTCATACACCGCACCTGCGCCCACGACTGGATTCCACACGCCCTGGATCGCGGGTGGGCCCATCATTCCCGGTCGCCCCATTTGTGCCGCCGCGCCCGTAACGAGCGAAAAATACGCCAGCAGTGCCACAAATTCCTTGCCTCGTCTCTTCATTCGTCCCTCCTCGGATACTTGTTTCTACCAATCCATGCCGTTTGCGCCGGCCATCTTCTGAAGCTCAAAGGTCGCCCGGATCGTGGCTTTTTTCAAGTCGCACACAAACTCGGCGCCTTTCTCCTGATCGCTGATCGCCGGCGTCCCGGCGTTCGTCTTCCTTGCAAAGTAGAACACCACCGCGCTCAGCGCCTGCGGATCCTCGGAATTTGCATCGGCGCCCGGCCTCCGCTGGATCATCACGCGGGACGGTGCCATCTTTGTCTTTTCCTTTTTCGCGCTCAGATACGCCTTGTTTGCCAGGTCTTTTTCCTCAAGATGCAAGAAGGGTGTCATGTCCGTACCGACGACCGTGATGACGAATTCCGATTGGCCCTCTTTCAGCGCCTTTTCGGCATCGGCCGCGGTCCAGACACCCCGCAGAACTTGCGACCGCGCGATCGCCTGCCGGATGGTTTGCGACGAAGCCCAGCGCACCACAAACAGAGCGTCGGTTGGATCCCCTCCGCCGAGTTGACCAGCGGTGGCGGCATTTGTGCCCGTGTTCGCCGCCGTTCCGCCCGCCCCGCCGCCCATCCCGTAGTCGCCCGCACCTCCCGCCGGGGACTTCGGATCAGGGGCCATCGGAATTCGTCCTACCGCAGAGCTGTTCCCTCCCCGCCAGCTCGCATTTACACGGACACCCTTGACCCAAGGCGACTCCGTCATGATTTTGCGAATGTCTTTCTCTTCCCACTGCGTGTAAGGCTTGTCTTTCCAGATATCGCCGGCAAAAGCCGCAGCGGCGCATCCAAGACCCAGCAAGAGCAACCATGCGCGAATCCTCATGGCGATCCACCTCCGAATGCTTAACAGGCCTGAAACTATTCTTAGCAGTTCCCGGGAAACGAAGCAATCGCGCAGTTCGCATGAAGGGGCTGATCAGGAGGAACTGCTCTCGCGAAACCTGCGGCGCGCCGATTCAGCCCGGCTATTCGTAGGCCAGCGCCACCACGGGATCGTATCCCGCCGCCCGCACGGCCGGGTACAAGGCGCCCGCGGCAGCCCCGATCAGCGCGAGGGCTACCGACGAAACAACCCACGCCGGTGAGATCAGAATCATCAGGCTCGGCGATGTGTGTTTCAGGATGGCCTGCGTCACGAACGTGATTGTAATTCCCAGAATGCATCCCGCCAAGGACATCAGCAGCGTTTCCATCAGCAACTGACGGACGATATCCCACCGCGAAGAGCCCAGGGCCTTCAGGATGCCGATCTCCCGGGTGCGCTCGAGCACCATGGTATGCATCGTCAGCAGGACCACCAGGAAGCTGATGACCATGCCCAGGCCCACCATTGAGCGGATAAACGGTTTCAATTCAGGAAGATTCGAGGAATTCATCAGCGTCACGTATTCCGACGTGGAACGGATGCGGTTTTGCGGCAGGAGTTTCACAATCTCCGCACGTGTGCCCTCCGTGTCCCCTTTGCTGCGCACGTAAAACATCGAGACGCGCTTATCCGCACCGGCGACCTCCTGCGCCGTGCGCAGTGGAATGAAAAACCGCGCGCCTTTCCCGTGGGCCACGATTCCGGCGAGTGTGAAACTGTGATCCAGCAGTGTGATGGAATTTCCCACCTTCAGATGCCGCGTCTGCGCGACGATATCGTCCGCCAGCGCTTCGTCCGGCGCGCCGAACGCCCGCCCGGCGCGGTAGAGGAAACCCTGGCTGAGCGCGTTGAAGCGTTGATAGTCAATCCCGTAAACGACCGCGAACTGCTTTTGGTCCATCAGGATAAGGGTTGGGGCAACCTCATCCACGCCGGGAAGCCGTGCAATCGTTTCCCCAACCGATTCCTGCATCACCGCGCTCGAGAGCGCAAAAAAGATGGATGAATTCGGCGGCTGGACCAGAATGTCCGCTCCCACGCCCTCGACTCGCCGGCCCCATTCCGAAACGACACCCGACGTCAGGCCCACGATCATCAGGATCAAGATCACCTGGATCGCAATCGCCATCACCGTGAGCGCCGAACGGATCGGCCGCACAAAGAGATTTGCCCAAAGCAGCTCGAAGCGCGTGAAGTGGACCTCGTTGTGCTCGGCCGTCATGAAAGGTGTGTGCTGTACTGTAACATTCCTGTTTCGAGAAGGTCAAAATTGGAATCCAGCCCGGCGGTCACGGTGTTTGGGCAACTCCACAGCCGAAGCGAGCCCTCAAATTTTTTGGCCAGCCCGTTTTCAACACTTGTGTTGAAAACGTTGTGGAAAATCGCTCCCCTGCTGCTCTAACTTCACAAAGATCAACACGCTGAAGCAGTTTGCACAATTCCAGTGCAGCGCCGGGCCGTCTTCGCTCGCGCGCGGCGTTTTGACGCGCACTTGCGCGGCGCTGCCTTTCGGCATCTTGTTTTGCTTCAGATCCTTGGCGGGTTTTTTGCGGGAAGTGCTCTAGTACCAGCGCGGCGGCTTTTCCAGGTGAATCTGAATGGTCTGCTGCGGATCGGTGATTTCATACCACCGTCCAAAGGTCTTCCATCCCTCCGCGATAATCTGGATCAGCACTTTTCCTTCGGGGGCATCGGGGATGTGCGTTATCCCTTCGCGATTTGTCTTCACGTTCAGCTCGTACTTCTTGTCCTTCCGGATCTTCCGCTCTTCGACGAATTTCACGTAAACGCTCGCGTTCTCGACCGGAACATTTTTCTCGCCGCCGGTCACTTCAATCGTGAGACGGTTTCCGACGGTTGGCCGTTGTGACTTGGCTTTGGCCGCTGGCTGGTCCTTCTCCTGCGCGCGCAGAGGCGCAACGAGCAGGAGGCACGAAGCCAGAAGCGAAATGGCGTGGCAAAAGGACAATTTCCTCATTGTGCAGCCTCCATCCTCCACGGCTGGACGGCGGAGGTCAAGACCTGCCTGCATGTTAAGATGCAGACTGCGGGTCCTTTGCTGCTTCCGGCAGGAAGCGGCTGCAGGTGCGCCACCTCCCAACACCGATTGACTCCCTGATGTGGCTCTTGTAACTTCTCTTAACCTGTTTGTCCGGGTCAATCAGGGCAAATGAGTCTTTTCATTCCCCGGACGCTGCACCCCCTACAGCGATTGAGCAAGCAGCCGTGCCCTGGCGGCGCCGTAGTACGAGGAGAACGCAATGGGTTTTGCCACAGATGCGATTCACGTCGGTCAGGAGCCGGATCCCTCCACGGGAGCAATCGTCGCACCGATCTACCAGACGTCCACATACGTGCAGGAGGAGTTCGGCAAATCCCGCGGCGGCTACGACTACGCGCGGACGAATCACCCGAACCGCAAGGCGCTGGAACGCTGCGTCTGCAAACTGGAGGGCGGCCACAACGCGTACGTCTTCTCGTCCGGAATGGCCGGGATTGACGCCGTCTTCCGCCTCCTCCGCCCCGGAGACCACGCCATCGTTTCCGAAGCCGTCTATGGCGGCGTCTATCGGCTTTGCACCCAGCTCCTGGCTAAGTTTGGAATCGATTTCAGCTTCGTGGACACCTCGTCGCAGACCATGCTCGAAGCCTCGCTACGCTCGACGACGAAGATGATCTACGTCGAAACCCCCACCAATCCGACCCTGATCCTCACCGACATCGCCGCCAGCGCCAAGCTCGCCAATACGTACGGCATTACACTGGTGGTGGACAACACCTTCCTCAGCCCTTACTTCCAGCGGCCTCTGGCCCTCGGCGCGCACATCGTGGTTCATTCCATGACCAAATACTTGAACGGCCACAGCGACGCCACGGGCGGCGCCGTCATCCTTACGCGTCCCGAGGATGCCGAGAAGATTTACTTCATCCAGCGCTCTGCCGGCTCGGGACTCTCGCCGATGGATTGCTTTCTCGTCTCCCGCGGCATCAAGACCCTCGCCGTGCGCATGCTCCAGCACAACGCGAACGGCATCGCCGTCGCCCGGCATCTCGACGCACACCCGAAAGTCAAAAAAGTGAACTATCCCGGGCTTCCTACGCACCCGCAGCACGAGCTCGCCCGCCAGCAGCAACGCGGCCCCGGCGCGATGGTCTCATTTGATGTCGGCTCGTCCGACGCCGCGCGGCGTCTTCTCAACAAAGTCAAGCTCTGCTCGCTCGCGGAAAGTCTCGGTGGAGTGGAAACCCTCATCTCGCATCCCGCCTCGATGACCCACGCCTCCATGCCCCCGGAGGTCCGCCAGCATATCGGTATTACCGACGGCCTGGTGCGGCTCTCGGTGGGTATTGAAGACGTCGAGGACTTAATGGCCGACCTAGACCAGGCCCTGCTCTACGTCTAGTTTTTTTGCGCCGGATCTTTTTGCGAATCGCGGGCTGGCGCACACACTCCGCGAGCCAGCGCAGGTACGCTCGCGAGCCCTGCACAATCGGCAGCGCGATGAATTCCGGCACTTCATAGCTGTGGAGCTTGCGGACTTTCTCTTCGAGGGCGGGCAGGCGCCGGTTCGTCGTCTTGATCAGCAGCAGATATTCCCGCGCCTTCTCCACCGCCCCCTTCCAGCGGTACACCGACTCCACCGGCGCGCGCACGATATTCACGCAAGCCGCAAGCCGTGCATTCACCGCGCCCCGCGCAATCCGCCTCGCCTCGGCCAGCGACCCGCACGTCACCAGCACCACTCGCTTTGACTTGTCTGACTTCATCGCGCTCCTCCCGGCATCCGGAACACCGAAAAAACTTGCCGCTTCGCGCACATCGCTTCTGCCATGCCGCCTATCACGTTAGAATACCGGGCCATGGGTGCTTCTCCCATCAAGTTCGGCACCTCCGGCTGGCGCGGTATCATCGCCGATGATTTCACGTTCGCCAACGTGCGCCTCGGCGTCACGGCCATCGCGCAGCACGCCAAGAGCCGCACGCCGCACCCGGCCTTGCTGGTGGCCTACGACACGCGATTCTACTCCGAGGATTTCACCCGCCTCGCCGTCGAAATACTTCAGCAGCAAGGCATCCGGGTGCTGCAGGCGAACACCTTTGCGCCGACTCCCGCCGTGGCCTACGAAATCATCCGCCGCAAGCTCGACGGCGCCATTAACTTCACCGCCAGCCACAATCCCGCCGAGTATCACGGCCTGAAATTTTCTTCCGCGGACGCGGGACCCGCCCTGCCCGAAGTGACGAAGGACATCGAGGCGCGCGCCGCCCGCCTCGCTGCCGCGGGTGGCGCAGCCCACGGAAAGAACGGCGGGCCTCGTTCGAACGCCTCCGTCGAAACCATCTCCCTCGCCGAGCCTTATCTCCAGCGGCTCGATGAGCTCGTCCGCTTTGACGTCATACGCAAATCCGGCGCGAAGTTCGTCGCGGACCCACGACACGGCTGCGGCATCGGCTATCTCGACCGCGCCCTGGCCGAGCACGGCATTCCCGTCCAGGCCATCCACACCAATCGCGACGTGCTCTTCGACGGAAAAGGCCCCGACGTCTCCGAGGAGATTCTCGCCCCGCTCAGCAAAGCCGTGCGCGAAAATGGAGCCACCGCCGGCCTCGCCACCGATGGCGACGCCGACCGTTTCGGCATCGTGGACCGCGACGGCACGTGGATCTCGCCAAACCACATTCTTCCCCTCCTCTACGACTACCTCTGCGAAACCCGCGGCTGGCCCATGGCCGCGGCCCGCAGCGTGGCCACTTCTCAAATGATCGATGGGGTCGCGGCGGCCCGCGGCCAGAAGACCTACGAGACACCGGTGGGATTCAAATACATCGGCCAGTTGATCCGCGAGGACAAGATCGCGGCCGGCGGCGAAGAAAGCGCGGGGATTTCCATCCGCGGCCACATTCCGGAGAAGGACGGCATCCTCGCCTGCCTCCTCGTCGCCGAAATGACCGCGGCGCGCAGCGCTTCCCTCGGCGAACAGATCCGCCAAACTTTTCGCAAGCTCGGCCGCGAGTTCTGGCCGTTGCGGCAGAATCTTCATTTGAGCGAAGAAGAGAAATTGCGCGCCCTCGCAAAGATTGGATCCGATCGCGGCACCCTTCCCGGCCACAAGATCGCGAGCATCGACCGCACCGACGGCGCGAAATTCGTCTTCGACGACGGCTCCTGGATGCTCTGTCGCCTTTCCGGCACCGAGCCGCTTCTGCGCCTTTACACGGAAGCAGGCAGCGTCGAAGCTTCGGGGAGGCTCGCGCGGGAAGCGGCCCACTGGCTTCTGAAGGAATAACGCCCCATGAACATCGTAGAATCGGCAAAATCCATGCTTCACGCTCACGGGCGCACGCTGCTCATTCTTCTTGTCGTCCTCCTCGTGATGGACAACATTTTCGGCACGCACGGTTTTCTCGCCATGCGCCACACGCAAAAAGAAATTGAGCTGGTGAAGAAGGACCTTGACCGGCTCCACCAGGAGAATCTTCAGCTCGGCGAGCAGGTCAAGGCACTGAAGACCGACCCGCAGCTTATTGAAAAAATCGCCCGCGACGAGCTGGGCCTCGCGCGCCCCGGCGAAGTGATCATCCGCATCCCTCAACCGCCGCAGGGCGCTACGCCCGCGCCGGGAAAACCCTGAGCGGGCGCTTCTTCCAGCGCGTCCTCAGAATCGAAAGCACCAGCATGGCCAGAAAAATCGCGGCCAAGCCCGCGCTGGCCAGCGCGATGCCGCACTTTCCCTTCGGCAAAATCGAAAACCGCCCATACACAAACTCAATGTGCACCCAATAAACGAGCAGCGAGGTATTCCCGAGCTGAATGACGGGACTGAAACCTTTCTGCGCGAGACCCCAGCGGCACCAGGCGTAGGTCAGAAACAGGATGAACAGCAGAATCCCGCATCGCGCGAGGAAGAAATTCGGGCTGGTGTGCCAAAAATCGTAAACGGCATAGAGCTTCGCCGGCAGCGCATCGAACCAAAGGGCCAGCGCGAACGCCAGAATGCCCGCGCCGCCCAGCGCGGTGAAAACCAAAACTTCTTTCTTCTTCGAGTATTCCGAAAAAATCAGAAAACCCACCGCCAATCCGGCGAACGCGAACGCCGCCCACGGGAAGAGCGGGAACAGCCACGGCTGCGGCTCCTTGAAGATATGCACACCGTTGATGTAGGACTCCAGGAACCACGGCAGCCAGCGCGGCCGGTGCGTGGTCCAGAGCGGCGGCGTCAGCAGCGCGATGAGTGCCGCCGCGGCCAGCGCCGCAAACGCATTTCGCGTGCGCGCCCGCGCCGCCTCTGCCCCGCCTACGAGCCAGCACAGCACGCCCATCAGCATCATGGACAAGCCAAGAATGTTCAGCACGTCCACGCGCAAGAGATCCGTCCAGGGCGACCCCGGATAGCCCAGCGCGTACTCCTGCACGCGGAAGAGGAGCCCCATCCCGAAAATCTCCGCGCCGCGCCGAATGGTTGTCCGCGCGACTTCATTTCGCGCCGCGCCCTTCGCGCGCATGCGGTCCGTGACCAGCGCGAACGAAACCCCCGCGAGAAAGACGAACAGCGGCGCGGGCAAGGTGCCACCAAGCTGCGACCACATGAATAAAGAGGTCTTGCGCGCTTCCGGGGTCAGCCAGGAAGCGTAACAGTGCGTTTGAAACATCAGCAGAACGGCCAAGCCGCGCATCCAGTCAATGTAGGCAAGTCGCTGCGGAACCGGGCGCGGCGCAGTTTGAGTTTGTTCAGCCATATTCGTGCCATACAGTAGCGTAGTTTGGCCGCCTCGCGTCAACTCGGATTCTGGCGCTACTTGGCACCCGGGCGGCTATCTGTGTTTCGCAAGGGTGGTGATGAGGAAACGACCGGAAGAGCAGTATTGGTTGGTGGATACGTGTTGTGGAATTGGTGGAAGATCTGAGAGAAGCGAGCGGTAAGCGAAAATCGCTAGTCTTGTTTCGCACTTAGCGAGACGCACGCGGCCCGCTTGAAACTCGGATAGAAACTGGATCTCCGGCAGGTCCAGCCCGCGCTGCTTGGGTGGCTATTTCACGACTCCTGCGAGGGGACTCGACGCCGTCGCGTACAGCCGCTTCGGCATGCGCCCGGCGAGATATGCCTTGCGCCCAGCGATCACCGCATCGCGCATCGCTTCCGCCATCAACACGGTATCTTGCGCTTCGGCAATCGCCGTATTCATCAGCACGCCGTCCGCGCCAAGCTCCATCGCGACCGCCGCATCCGACGCCGTGCCCACTCCCGCGTCCACGATCATCGGCACTTCCGTGATGCGCTCGCGGAGGATGCGCAGGTTGGCCGGGTTCTGCACCCCCATGCCTGAACCGATCGGCGCCGCAAGCGGCATGACGGCCGCCGCGCCTGCATCAATCAGCTTGCGCGCGACGACGAGGTCGTCATTCGTGTAGGGCAGCACGACAAAGCCTTCCTTCACCAGGATCTTGGTAGCACGGATGAGCTCTTCTGTATCTGGAAAAAGCGTCTGCTGGTCGCCGATGACTTCGAGCTTTACCCAATTCGAAAGCCCCACCTCGCGCGCCAGCCGCGCCGTGCGGATGGCCTCGTCCGCGTTGTAGCAGGCCGCCGTGTTCGGCAGGATGAAAATCTTTTCGCGGTCAATGTGGTCGAGCAGCGATTCCTTTGATTTGTCCGTCAAATTCACGCGCCGCACCGCCACCGTCACCATGTCCGCGCCAGACGCCTGGTGCGCCCGCGCCATCTCCGGAAAGCTGCGGTACTTCCCCGTCCCCACAATCAGCCGCGAACGAAATGCACGGCCCGCAATTACAAGTTCATCTGTCATGGCTATCTACTCCCTCGGCCATTGTAGAACGCCTTGTGTTGGACGACAAACGGGAGGGTCGAGCTTTGGAGCTCGATATCCGGAAGGGCTACTGTTGCAGGGTGGGCCGCGGTTCGGCCACGTCGGCGTAGAGCTGATCGATCACACTGCCGTATTTCTGCTCCACTGCGCGCCGCTTGAGCTTCAGCGTATAGGTCAGCCCGCCATTGGAAAAGGTGAAGTCCTCGGGGAGCAGCGCGAAGCGCTTGACCGATTCGTACTGAGCGAGATTCGCCGTCAGGCGCTTGACCTCGCCGTCGATCAGGCCGCGCACCCACGCATCGGCAACCATTTCCGCGTTCGACCCGATGGTCTTGCCCTCCTCGGCCGCCTTGGCGCGGACCGTGTCCACATTCGGCACGATCAGCGCCACCACGAATTTCCGCTGATCGCCCACGATCATCGCGTTCAGGATGTACGGGCTCGTCTTGAGCTTTCCTTCGATTGGCTGCGGCGCGACGAATTTTCCCGCCGCCGTCTTCAGCAGATCTTTCTTCCGGTCGGTGATGAACAAATAGCCGTCGCCGTCGAGATAACCGACGTCCCCGGTCGCCAGCCAGCCATCTTCGCCCAGCGCTTCGCGCGTCGCGGGCGCATTGTTGTAGTAGCCCTGCATCACGCACGGGCCCTTCGCCAGTATCTCGCCGTCCTCGGCGATGCGCAGGAGCACATTCGGAATGGCCTTGCCCACGCTGCCGATGCGGTTCACCGGATAATTGCTCGTGAGAATTGGCGAGGTTTCCGTCAGCCCGTAGCCCTGATAGATCGGCACGCCGACGGCCCAGAAAAATTGCGCCAGGTCTTTCGCGAGCGGCCCTCCGCCGGAAAATACGATGCGCAGCCGACCGCCCGTTCCGGCGCGGATTCTCGAATAGACGAGGCTGTCCGCGATCGCCCACTGCAGCCGCAGCGCGAGACCCGCCCGGCGTCCCGACGTGTGCCACGGCACTGAACGGGCCGCCACGCGCAGCGCCCAATGGAACAGCCACCGCTCCACTCCCTGCGTCTGGCTGCCCTGCTCCATCACCCGCGCGTAAATCTTTTCGAAAAACCGCGGCACGGCCGCGATGACTGTCGGGTGCACTTCGACGAGCGCCTGCTGCACCAATTCCATTTGCTCCACGTAGGCCACCGTCACCCCATGGAATAGATAGATGTAATCCATCAGCCTGCCAAAGACGTGCGAAAGCGGCAGGAAGGACATCGCAACATCCGCGCTCGTCTGCAGGTCGAAGCCAACGCAGGAATCCGTCGCGTTCGAGCAGAAATTCGCGTGCGAGAGCATCACGCCTTTCGGCTCGCCGGTCGTTCCCGACGTGTAGATGATTGAAGAAAGCTGTCCCGGCAGGACGTTCGACGCCCGCATGCGGTAATTGGCGATGTCCGTATCGCCCGCCGGCGCGATCAGCGTCTCATAGCGCAGGCATTCCGGCGGAAGCTCCACTCCGCCCTCCGCGACAACGATCTGCTCGACGTTTGTGAGCTGCCCGCGCAGTTCCAGCAGCTTCTGCGTTTGCGCCGCGCCCGCCACGAACACGATCTTCGCTCCCGAATGCTTCAGGATGTAGGTCATCCGCTCGGGAGACTCATTGAAATAAACCGGCACATTCACGCCGCCCGCTCCGGTGATGGCGAAATCCGCCACGTGCCATTCCGGGCGGTTCGCCGCGAGCAGCCCGACCCGGTCGCCCGGCTTCACGCCGAGCTCCACCAGCGCCGAGCTCAACCCCGCCACGCGGCGCAGGAACTCCGCCGATGATATCGCTTCCCACTGCGCGTCGCGGCGCACGAGCAGCGCCCGCGGATTCGGCATCCTGTCCACGGCATTCAAAAAACGCGATGGCAGCGTCCCGTAACTCATCTCTCAAGCCACTCTACTAAAGCCGATTGGCGCACGCAATCGCGGGCGCAGCTGGTGGCGGGTCAGTTTGGATCGCTGGTATTTTCCGGCAACCGCAGCCCCTATGCGAAGCGGGTCAACATCTGAAGAACAGGGTAAGGTGTTGGAGGATATCTTCCGAGTGGCCGACAATCCACCCGGTGCCTGTAGGCGCATACGTGGTATAAGCATCTGAAGTGATTTAAACATCAGGGAGTTTTTGAACGTTGGAGAATCCGGATGAAACTTCTGGCGCCAGCATTTGCGCTCCTCGCGTTCGTCTGTTCATTGTTCACCCAGTCAAGGTCCCCAGCCCTGATGCCCGGTATGGGCCAACATCACCACAAAATCTCCACACAGAACTCTGAAGCGCAGCGACTTTTCGATCAGGGGCTCACACTGGTCTTCGCCTTCAACCACGAAGAAGCCGCTCGGGCGTTCCGGCGAGCGGCAGAATTGGATCCTCAGTCGGCTATGGCGTTTTGGGGCGTAGCATTGGCACTAGGCCCATGCATCAATCAGGATGTTGACCCGCCTCACGAAAAAGCTGCGTACGAAGCCGTGCAGAAGGCATTGTCGCTCGACCCGAGCGCGACAGAAAGCGAGCGCGCCTACATTCAGGCTCTAGCCAAGCGCTACTCGTCTGACCCCAAAATCGATTTGAGGAAGCTCGATGCTGACTACGCTCAGGCGATGCGAGAGTTACACAAGCGCTACCCGGACGACCTTGACGCAACCACCCTGTACGCGGAAAGTCTGATGGACCTTCGCCCTTGGAAGTTGTGGAGTTTGGATGGCCGTCCGGCCGAAGACACAGACGAGATCGTCGCGGTTCTGGAATCTGTGTTGCGGCGTGATCCAGAGCATATTGGAGCGAACCACTACTACATCCACGCTGTGGAGGCTTCGCCACACCCCGAGCGAGCTCTTCCCAGCGCTACACGATTGGGGACGCTTGTGCCCTCAGCCGGGCATCTGGTTCATATGCCTGCGCACATCTACATGCGCGTCGGCGACTACTCCGCCTCGGCGCGCAGCAATGAACTCGGGGCTGAGACTGACCGCGTGTATCTGCGCGAGAGCGGCACGACGGGCAGCATGTACGACATGATGTATTACTGTCACAATCTGCACTTTCTTGCTGCCGCCTCTAGCATGGCAGGTAACTTTACCCACGCAAAAGAGGCCGCTAATGAGTTGGTTGAACATGCCGGTCCGATGGTCCACCACATGCCTATCGCCGAAACCTACCTGCCCACGCCGATATTCGTCCTCGTGCGATTTCATCGATGGGACGAGGTTCTGAAGCTACCACCCCCAGATGCGACCCTGGCGATGACAACAGCGTTCTGGCATTTTGCCCGCGGATCTGCGTTTGCGGCCGAGGGCAAGATTGGAATGGCGGAAACTGAGCGGAGAATCTTGGAGAGCGCACGCAAGGAAACGTCCGCAGACCTGGAGTTCAGCTTCTTTGCCAACAAAGCCCAAGCCTTTCTGGAGCTCGCTGCAAACATCCTGGATGCTCGGATTGCCGCTGGCCACGGCGAAAATGAAAAGGCGATCAAGTATTGGGAGAAGGCGGTTGAAATCGAGGGCAGACTTAATTACGGCGAGCCGCCTGAATGGTTTTATCCGGTCCGGGATTCCCTCGGCGCGGCATTGCTCCTGAACGGCCACGCGGATCGAGCGGAAGCCGTGTTTCGCGCCGATCTCGAACAGTATCCCCGAAATCCCCGGTCGCTGTTTGGCCTTATGAGGAGTTTGGAAGCCCAGAAGAAGAGCGCCGGCGTGGAAGAAGTTCGAAGAGAATTTGAGGCCGCTTGGAAAAACGCGGATTTGACACTCGAACTCGTAGATCTGTAAGTTTCACTCCTGATTGCGCCCGAGTTACGGCGTACTCGGAAGCAATCCGTTGAATCGTAGGAGCGCTACCAGACACAACTGCTGTCCACCCAAATTAGAGAGGCCGAGCAGCACGCGGCTCCACGCGCCTGCCATTCTTCCGGCTCCTGCGTTAAGATGAAATCCGGCGAGATCGCCAACCCGATGAGCGAACTCCTGACCGACAAGACGACTGGCCCAGGGCCGCTACGCGCGCCGCGCGGCACGCAACTCTCCTGCAAAGGATGGCAGCAGGAAGCGGCGCTGCGCATGTTGCTCAACAATCTCGACCCCGAAGTTGCCGAGAAGCCCGGCGAGTTGGTTGTTTATGGCGGCACGGGCCGCGCCGCGCGCAATTGGGAGTGCTTCCACGCCATTGTCCGCTCGCTGCGCGCCCTCGAAAACGACGAAACCCTGCTCGTCCAGTCCGGCAAGCCGGTCGCCATTTTCCGCACCCACGAATATGCGCCGCGCGTGCTGCTCTGCAATTCCAATCTGGTTGGTCACTGGAACAACTGGGAGCAATTCCACGAACTCGACCGCCAGGGCTTGATGATGTACGGCCAAATGACCGCGGGAAGCTGGATCTACATCGGCACGCAGGGAATTCTGCAGGGAACCTACGAGACGTTTGCCGCCGCCGCGCAAAAACATTTCGGCGGCACCCTCGCCGGAAAACTCGTGGTCACGGGGGGCATGGGCGGGATGGGCGGCGCGCAGCCTCTGGCCGCCACGATGAACGGCGCGGCGTTCCTCGGCATCGACGTGGACCCCGAGCGCATCAAGCGCCGCGTCAAGACCGGCTACTGCGACGTCATGGTCAACAGCCTCGACGAAGCCCTGCGCATCCTGAAAAATGCCGTGCGCAAGGGCGAAGCCGCCTCGGTCGGGCTGGTCGGCAATTGCGCCGATCTCATTCCGGAGCTGGCCCGCCGCGGCGTCGTCCCGGATCTCCTCACCGACCAGACCAGCGCCCACGACCCCATCGGCGGCTACATTCCCAATGGAATGACGCTCGAGCAAGCGCTGGAGTTGCGCGCAAAAAATCGCGACGAGTACAAGAAGCGCTCCCTGGCCGCCATGGCACAGCATGTACAAGGCATGCTGGATCTGCAGAAACTCGGCGCAGTCACCTTTGACTACGGCAACAACATCCGCACCTTCGCCTTTCAACAAGGCGTGAAGAACGCCTACGACTTCCCCGGCTTCGTCCCCGCGTATATCCGCCCGCTTTTCTGCGAAGGCCGGGGCCCGTTCCGCTGGGTGGCGCTTTCCGGCGAGCCCTCGGACATTCACCGCACGGACGAGCTCGTCCTGCAGATGTTCCCGCAGAATGAGCACCTGGCCCGGTGGATCCGCCTCGCGCAGAAGCGAGTGAAGTTCCAGGGGCTGCCCGCGCGCATCTGCTGGCTGGGCTACGGCGAGCGCGACAAATTCGGCCTGGCCCTCAACGACCTCGTTGCTCGCGGTGAATTGAAGGCCCCCATCGTCATCGGCCGCGACCATCTGGACTGCGGCTCCGTCGCCTCGCCCTTCCGTGAAACCGAAGCCATGAAAGACGGCTCGGACGCCGTCGCCGACTGGGCGTTTCTCAACGCTCTCATCAACACCGCGAGCGGCGCGTCCTGGGTCTCCATTCACAATGGCGGCGGCGTCGGCATCGGCTATTCGCAGCACGCGGGACAAGTCACCGTCGCCGATGGCACAAAAGAAATGGCTGCGCGGATCGAGCGCGTACTGACAAATGATCCGGGGATGGGTATTGTGCGGCACGTTGATGCCGGCTATCCCGAAGCCATTTCCTTCGCCAAAAAAACCGGCGTGAAAATCCCCATGCTGTAGCCCCAGCAGCTCAGGCTGAAGCCTGTGCTACTAAACCGCTTTTGGGCATAATACGAGCGCCTTGCCGACCTCACTCCTCATCACCGGCGCTTCACAACTCCTCACCCTTCGCGGCCGCGCGCCGCGCCGCGGCAAAGCCCTTGCAAGTCTTGGCATCGTCAAAGATGGCGCGCTGCTCATTCGCGACGGCGTCATCGCCGCCGCCGGCACACGCGCGGAGGTCGAAGCCCACCCCGACGCCCGCGCCGCCGAAAAACTCGACCTCGGCGGCCGCGTCGCCCTTCCCGGCTTCGTCGATTCACACACCCACTTGATTCACGCCGCCAGCCGCGCCGAAGAGTACGTGCTGCGTCTCGCGGGCGCCACGTATGAAGAGATCGCCCGCAAGGGCGGCGGCATTCTTTCCAGCGTGCGCAAATTGCGCGCCGCCACCGCCGATGCGCTCAAGCAGCGCGCCCTCGCCGCGCTAAAGCAGTTCGCCGCCCACGGCACCACGACCATCGAAGCCAAGAGCGGCTATGGCCTCGACCTCCTCAGCGAGCTGAAAATTCTTCGCTTGCACCGCGAGCTGAAATCCGGGCAGCCGCTCGACATCGTCTCCACCTTCCTCGGCGCCCACGTCGTCCCGACCGAATTTCGCGGCAAACCGGGCGCCGCAGATGAATACGTCGAGTTTCTAGCCAATCAACTCATCCCTCCAGTCGCCCGGGAAGGGCTCGCCGAATTCTGCGATGTGTTCTGCGACCGCGGCGCGTTCTCCGTGAAACAGGCGCGCCGCGTGTTCACCGCAGGGCGCGCCTGCGGCCTCGTTCCCCGCCTCCATGGGGAGCAGCTCGCGCGCACTGGCGCCACGCAGCTCGCCGTCGAGCTGCACGCCGCAAGCTGCGACCATCTCGAAAAGATCAACCGTGCGGACATCCGCGCCCTCGCCAAATCCGACACCGCCGCCACGCTCCTCCCCGGCTGCGATTTTCATCTGGGCCTGAAGCAATACGCTCCCGCACGTGCCTTGATCGAAGCCGGCGCGATTGTCGCGCTCGCCACGGACTACAATCCAGGCACCAGCCCGACGGTCAGCATGCCCATGATTCTTTCTCTTGCCTGCACGCAGATGCGCATGACGCCTGCCGAGGCCATCGCCGCGGCCACCATCAACGGCGCCTTCGCCCTCCGCCGCCACAAGCTCATCGGCTCGCTCGAAGTTGGCAAACAAGCCGACCTCGCTGTCTTCGACTTGGACGACTACCGCGAAATCCCCTATTATTTTGGTGTGAACCATTGCTGGATGACGCTGAAGCGGGGAAAAGTCATCCACTCCGCCGCGAATTGGTGATTTGGCTTGTGCAGGGGCGCGTTTGCGTGCGCCCTTCTGATGCACTGAGGGGACCCAAGGCGGAGTAATGTCCGCCCGTACACGGGAAAAACCAGGAATGAAACGACTCATCGAATGCGTGCCGAATTTTTCCGAAGGGCGCGACCCCGCCAAGGTGGAAGCGCTCGTCGCCGTCATGGGCGGCGTTCCCGGCGTCTTCGTCCTCGACCGCGAGATGGACGCCGATCATAACCGCTGTGTCATCACGCTCGCCGGCGAGCCGGACGCCGTTGCGGAAGCCGCGATTCTCGGCGTCGGCAAAGCGCAGGAATTGATCGACCTGACGCATCACACCGGCGCGCACCCGCGGCTCGGCGCCGCGGACGTTGTCCCCTTCATTCCCGTCGAAGGGGTCGCCCTCGAAGACTGCGTGGCCCTCGCCCACCGCGTCGGCAAAGAGATCTGGCAGCGCTACCGTATCCCCGTCTATTTTTACGAGGCCGCCGCCACCCGCCCCGACCGCGCCCATCTCGAAAACATCCGCCGCGGCCAGTTCGAAGGCCTGCGCGAGGATGTACAGAGCAATCCCGACCGACGGCCCGACGTCGGCGACGCCAAGCTCCACCCCACCGCCGGCGCAACCGTCGTCGGCGCGCGAAAATTCCTCATCGCCTACAACGTCAACCTCAGCACTTCCGACATTGACATCGCCAACAAGATCGCCAAGGCCATCCGCTTTTCCAGCGGCGGACTGCGGTACGTGAAGTCCATGGGCGTCGAGCTCAAGGCGCGCAACCTCGCACAGGTCTCCATCAACCTCACCGACTTCGAGCAGACGCCGATGCACCGCGTCTACGAAATGGTCAAGCGCGAAGCAGAGCGCTACGGGGTCATGCCCGTTGGCAGCGAAATCGTCGGCCTCGTCCCGAAGAAGGCGCTCGAGATTGCCGCCGGCTTTTTCCTCCAACTCGAAAACTTTTCTCCCGCGCAAGTCCTGGAAAACCGGCTGGACGCCGCGCTCAGCGGCGCGTCGCTCGACCCCGCCGTGAAAGACGGAAGATTCGCGCCGCTGGTGCGCCCCTTCCTGAATGCCGTCGCCGAGCCCACCGCCACGCCCGGAGGCGGCAGCGTTTCGGCGCTCGCCGGCGCGCTGGCTGCCTCGCTTGGCCAAATGGTCACCGGCCTTTCGCGCAAGAAAAAATCGCAGGCGGCGCACGTGGATGCGCTCTCCGAAGCCCTTGCTGCGATGCGCCGCAGCGCAGATGAGCTCGCGCTGGCCATTGATGAAGACGCCGCCTCCTACGACGCTGTCCTTGTGGCGTGCAAACTGCCGCAGGACGGCGCCAAAGAGAAGCGCAAACGCGACGAGGCGATCCAGATCGCTACGCGCGGCGCCGCGGAGGTTCCCCTCCGCGTGGCCGAGCAGACAGTTGCGCTCTACGAACGACTCGGACAACTGGAAGCTATCTTCGCCGCATCCATGCGGTCAGACTTGAGGGTGGCAAGGCTGCTGGCTGCCGCGGGCGCGCGCGGCGCCATGGAGAACGTCGAGATCAACCTCGACTCTCTGACGGACGCGGCGTATGTCGCGGGCCTCCACGCCAAGCTCGCCGCGTTGCGCGCGCGGCTCGGTGACGCCCCGCGGGCCGCCGGTGCTTGAATCGATTTCTACCGAGACCTGAAAGGAGCACTTATGAAACCGACCACGATCCTCCGCAACTTCGGGGCTTTCGCCGTCCTGGCGGCGCTTCTTCTCGCGCTTCCCCGCCCCGCGCGCGGGGGACGCCTTGGCGCCGACATCATCGCGCTCTTTCCCAAAGAAGTCGGCGAATTCGCTTACGCCGACCTGAAAAAAGCGCGCACCCTGAAATGGTTTCCGCAATTGAAGGACCAGATGCTCCCGCCGCGCTTCCGCCAATTCGAGCAGTTCCTCGCCTCCGCGGGGATTGACCCGAACTCGCAGGTGGACGAACTCGCGTGGGGCCTGGTCGCCGAATCCGCCGGGGCCAATGGCGAAAGCTCCGGCGTCCCCTCCGGTGAAAGCACCGTCGGCGTCGCTCTCGGCAGCTTCAGCCCGAATTCCGCCGAAGAGTTTTTCAAAACGCAGAAGCTGCCCATGTTTAAGCAGCGCGGATACACGCTCTTTGCCTTTGGCAGCGGCGCGGGACCCAACGATCTCTTTTTCTTCTTCCTCGATTCCAATACCGCGGCGTTCGGCCACCGCAAACTGCTCGAAAAGCTGATCGAGGTCCGCTTCGGCACTGAAGAAAGCCTCCTCCGCAACGAAAAACTTTTCCCGCTGATCAACGAGGCCAACGGCTCGGGCGTCGTCTGGGCCGTCCTCAATTCAGCGTATACCCGGCTGGCCATCCGGCAGCTGGCTCCCGAAATCGAACAGTTCCCCGAAGCCGCGAAGCTCGTCCGCAACATGCGCAATCTCATCGTAAACGTGGACGCCAGCAGCAGCGTGGACGGCAAATTCCAGGCGGTGGCGGCTTCGACCGACGACGCCAACACCTTGGCGCAGTTACTCAGCGCGGGCTTCCTCTACAAGCGCTATCAGGCGCAGTCGAGCAATCCCGAGCTCGCCCAACTCCTCGATCAGGCGCGCATCACTCCCGCCGGCGACCGTGTCGAGCTGCGCATCTCTCTCAGCGACGATCAAATGTCCACGCTCATCCGCCACAACACCTTCGCTCTGAAGATGTAGTCCCGGCAATGGCGGTTTCACCGGGACAGGCGCTCGTGCCTGTCCCATTTTCTTTTTCTGGGAGTTCCTAGGCGGACGGAGCCGGCGGCTCCAGGTACTTCGTCAGGCGCGTCAGGGCAACGCCGCCTCTTGTTTCGTACTGCACGCGGTCCACGCCGCCCGCCAAAAACGGATTGCGCCCGCCGCCGGCCTGTTGAGCGAGGCCAGCCAGCGTTTCCAATCCGACCGCGGGGGCCTCGGAACCCGGACAGGACAGCGCCACCTCGATCCGGTCCGGATAGCGGTGGAGCGTGATCTCCACCCGCGCGCGCGGCTCGTGTTCTTGCCCGAATGCTTCGCGGCACGCACCCGCGATCGCTGCGCTCAAGCCCGCAACCGCCGCCTCACTCAGCCCCGTCGTACCGGCGTAGAAACTCACCGCGCTGCACACGCCGGCGATCAGCCGCGGGTCGTCCTCCAAGCGGATCTCCACACGACAGGTCTCAGCGCACACGGCTGTCCGCGACGGGAACGTCACACGCCTCCCGGCAATCCGGGCAGTAGTAAAGCCCGTCCACGCACAACCGAATTCCGTGCTGCCCTTTGCAGATTGTGCAGTACTTTTCGCACTTGCAGTCGGGTTCTCTCTTGTCGCACTGGCTGCACACGATTGGGCCTTGCATCACCGCCTCCACTGCCACTCTACCCGACACGTTTCCGCCCGGCAAGACAGCGCAACTCTGGCTGCGAACAAAAACTCAAGTATCTTCCGGGAAGCAGCATCGCTGGCCTTGGCACTCCGCATGCCGCTGCTGCGCTGCGCCAAATCCGCTTTTACACACCGCAGCAATGAGGTAGACTCACTCGCCGGGTTGGGAATCCTGCTCGAGTGTGATAACCATGGCTCGTCTCCCGCGTCTACAGCCCTGCCCCGTGTTCACGCGGCAAAACGATTCCCGGAGATGACAGGGCGCAATTTGTTCACGGAGGGTTTCGTTATGCGTTTTTTCAAAGCGGCGCTTCTGGTGTTTGTTTTCGCGGCGGTTGCTTACGCCCAGAGCAATGAAATCGACATTCCCTATCAGAAAATTGTCTTGAGCAACGGCCTGACCCTGATCGTCCACGAGGACCACAAGGCACCCATCGTTGCCGTGAACGTCTGGTACCACGTCGGGTCGAAGAATGAGAAGCCGGGCAAGACAGGTTTCGCCCACCTGTTCGAGCACCTAATGTTCGGCGGCAGCGAGCACGCCCGCGGCCGCTACATTGACGCGATGGAGCGCATCGGCGCCACCGATTTGAACGGCACCACGAATAACGACCGCACGAACTACTTTGAGAACATTCCCACCTCGGCGCTCGACTTTACGCTTTGGATGGAGTCCGACCGCATGGGGCATCTCCTCGCCGCGCTGGATCAGAAGACCCTGGATCTCCAGCGCGGCGTCGTCCAGAACGAAAAGAGGCAGGGCGAAAACCAGCCCTATGCAGTCGCTTTCAACCTCATCACGGAAAATACCTATCCAGCTCGCCACCCCTATTCGTGGACGGTCATCGGGGAGATGGCCGATCTCGATGCGGCCTCGATGACCGACGTCCAGGATTGGTTCAAGACTTATTACGGTCCTTCGAACACGGTCATCGTTCTGGCCGGCGATATCGACGCGAAGACGGCAAAAGAGAAAGTGGAGAAATACTTTGGAGATATCCCTGCCGGCCCGCCCGTCGCGCACCAGTCGGTCTGGATCGCGAAGATGTCGGGGACACATCGCCAGGTGGTGGAAGATCGCGTTCCCCAGGCGCGGATTTACAAGGTCTGGAACATGCCGCAATACGGCAGCGCCGACGCCGACTATCTCGACCTGGTGAGCGATTGCCTGAGCCAGGGAAAGACCTCGCGATTTTACAAGCGCCTGGTCTACGACGATCAGATCGCCACCAATGCCAATGCATTCGTGGACCCACGCGAAATCGCGGGCCATTTCTTGATTCAGGCGACGGCCCGCCCCGGCCAGGGACTCGCCCAGGTCGAGAAAGAACTGGATGAGGAGCTGGCTCGTTTCCTGAAGGACGGCCCGACCGCGGAAGAGCTGCAGCGCGTCAAGGTGCAGCACGCTGCGAGTTTCGTTCGCGGCATCGAGCGCATCGGTGGGTTCGGCGGAAAATCCGACCGGCTGGCGCAGAGCCAAGTGTACGGCGGTAGCCCGGATGCTTACAAAATCTCGCTGAAGCGGGTTCAGGAAGCCACCGCGGAGAATCTGAAAGCAGCGGCCAATCGCTGGCTCTCGGACGGCGTCTACGTTCTCGAAGTGCTTCCCTTCCCGCAGTACAAGACTGCCTCAACCGGTGCCGACCGCTCGAAGGCGCCGGAGACCGGCGCTCCCCCGGAGCTGAAGCTCCCCAAGTTGCAGAGAACGACGCTTTCAAACGGCCTGAAAGTAATCCTCGCCGAGCGTCACGAAGTTCCCTTGGTCAACTTTTGGATGACCGCGGACGCGGGTTATGCCGCTGACCAGTCCGCAGTCCCCGGGACCGCTCGCCTGACCTCGGCGCTTATCGACGGAGGGACCGCTACCCGCACGGCTCTTCAGATCAGCGACCAACTGGCCGTGCTGGGCGCGCAGCTCCAAGCCTCCGCCAATCTGGATCTGTCCACGGTGCGCCTCTCGGCTCTCAAATCAAACTTGGACGCCTCGCTGGACCTCTTTGCGGACGTGATTTTGAATCCGTCATTCCCGGAGTCCGATTTCAAACTCCAACAGAAGCAATTGCTGGCGGCCATCCAGCGTGAGCAAAGCACCCCGATTGCAATGGCGCTCCGCGTCTTCCCCGGCCTCCTCTACGGAACAGGCCACGCCTACGGGAATCCGCTCACCGGGTCTGGCACGGCCGCGACCATCTCCAAGCTAACGCGGGAGGATCTGGCCAAATTCCAGCAAACCTGGTTTCGCCCGAACAACGCAACTCTCATTGTTGTCGGGGATACCACCCTCGGCGAAGTCAAACCGAAACTTGAGAAACTCTTCGCGGCCTGGAAGCCCGGAAAAACGCCGGAGAAGAACATCCGCAACGTTTCTCTCGCGCCGAAATCCGCGGTCTATCTGATCGACAAGCCCGGCGCCATCCAGTCCATCCTCATCGCGGGAATTGTGGCTCCGCCCATGGCAAATTCGAAGGAGATCCCCATTGAGGCCATGAACGACGCATTTGGCGGACTGTTCGGCTCGCGCCTCAACCTGAATCTGCGCGAGGACAAGCACTGGTCCTACGGCGCGACGAGCCTGCTCTGGCCGGCGCGCGCCCAGAGACCCTTCATCGCCTTTACTTCCGTGCAGACGGACAAGACCAAAGAGTCCCTCGCGGAGATCAACAAGGAATTCCGCGGCATTCTCGGAGACCACCCGGTCTCCGCCGATGAGCTCGCGAGGATCCAGGCGAACGAAACCCTCAGCCTGCCCGGCTCCCGCGAGACCATGAATTCTGTCGGCCAATCCGTCATCGATCTGGTGCAATTCGGCTTGGCGGATGATTACTACGAAACATACGCCGGCAAGGTCCGCGCCCTGAAGACCGGCGACATCTCCGACGCCGCAAAAATCATCATCCACCCGGATCAATTCATCTGGGTCATCGTCGGTGACCGCTCCAAGATCGAGGCGGGCATCCGCGAGCTCAACTTCGGGGAGATTCGTTTCCTGGACGTCGACGGAAAACCGATCCAATAGCAATCCGCCAGATCTGACACCTCTTGCGTTCCCGGGCCGCCCGGATTGCCGTCTCTCGCGCAATCCCTAGCGGCCCGGGCTTCCTTGACTGATCCATGACCCTAAGTTAGTTCAAATCTTCATCGGCACATTGCACGGATTTGGAAATACCCTGAGGAAACACTCAGGGACTGCTTGGGAGAGTGTCAAAGCGGTTTCCCGTTCCAAACAACTGTATCCGCGGACAGGTACCAATATGAAACATCGGGTAGCACCGTCTGGTTCCGTCGTGGTCTGATTATTTCATGCCTCAGCAAGAACGCCGCCGAAGCCGCCGGGCTCGGATGGGTCAGGCACTGAAGGTACGCCCCACCGATCCCACAGCCGACCAGTTCGAGGATATGAGCAAGACCGAGAATGCATCTCGCGATGGAATTTATTTCCTTACTCGACGCGACTCGTACTTCCCCGGGATGCGACTCTTCGTTACGCTCCCGTACTACTCGCCGACCGACCCGCGCAATCGTGAGTACGTCTACCAGGTAGTGCGTGTAGAGCAGCTTAAGGACGGGCAGCACGGCATTGCTGTCCAACTGCTTACGTAGGTGAACTCCAAGCCGGCTTTTTCAACAGCCTCATTTTTTTCGGCACACGGCTCAGGATCAGAAGACGAACCTGTTGTGATGCGCCGGGATGGCTGCGACCCGGGCTTCCTTGACTCATCCGAGACCTCATGTTAGTTTCAACCCGTATTGAGCACATTGCATGGATTCTGAGACTTCTCCCGCGACGCAACTTCGTAAAACACCGCTGAACGCCATGCACCGCCGGATGTGCGCCAAGATGGTGAACTTCGGCGGCTGGGACATGCCCGTCGAGTATCCGGCTACCGGCGGCCTCATGGCAGAGCATCGCGCAGTCCGCGGCGCGGTCGGCGTCTTCGACGTCAGCCACATGGGCGACATCCGCATACGCACCGGCCGCGCGCCCGGCGGCGCTCTCGCCGCCGTCCAGCACATCAGCATGAACGACGCTTCGGATCTCACCGTCGGCCAAGCCCACTATTCTGCGATGCTCTATCCCCAGGGCACCTTCGTGGACGACATCATCGTCCACCGACTCGGCGAAGACGACTTCCTCTTCGTCATCAACGCCGGCACGCGCGAAAAGGACGTCGCCTGGGTCCGTCAAGTTACCGCCGGCTTCGACTGCGTGGTCGAAAATCTGAGCGACGCCTACACACAGCTCGCCATTCAGGGCCCGCGCTCGGAGGCCCTCCTGCAAAAACTCACCGATGCCCATCTCGGCGAGATCAAGAACTACTGGTTCACGCACGGCACGGTCTGCGGATTGAAGAACACGCTCATCGCCCGCACCGGCTACACGGGCGAGGACGGCTTCGAAATCTACGTTCCCTCGGACGCCGCCACAAGCGAAGCCGTGTGGAACCGCGTCCTCGAAGCCGGAAAAGAATTCGGCATTCTTCCTTGCGGCCTCGGTGCGCGCAACACGTTGCGGCTGGAAGCCAAGATGGCACTCTATGGGCACGAGATCAGCGACACCATCAACGTGTGGGAAGCGGGCCTTGACCGCTACTGCAAAATGGAAAAGGGGGACTTTCTCGGCCGCGAGGCGCTCGAGCGCGCCCGGACCGCGGGACTGTCGCGGACGCTCGTTGCGCTGGAGATGATCGAGCGCGGCATCGCGCGCGACGGATACCGCGTTTTCAGCGAAGCCGGCGCCGAAATCGGCGTCGTCACCAGCGGCTCTCCTTCCCCGACGCTCGGCAAGAACATCGCGCTGGCCTACGTGCCGCCGGCAGAGTCCGCAGTCGGGCGTGTCGTCCTGGTCGAAGTGAGGAATCAGAGATTGAAGTCGCAGGTCGTCCCGACGCCGTTCTACAAACGCGCGAAGAAGACCCCCGCGCCCGGCGCTGTTCCGCAGGCGGCGCGGCGCGCCTGACGCAGACCCAAGGAGAACGAGATGGCGTATCCGGCGCAGTACCGCTACACCAAAGAGCATGAGTGGATTCACGTCCAGGGAGATACGGCCACCAT
>JBGQHF010000002.1:0-86334 GCA_041497835.1 Terriglobia bacterium | reverse complement strand
GTCGCCGGACATCCCGTAGCCGACGATCTCGGCCAGGATCGGCGCATTCCGCCGCTGCGCATGCTCGAGCGATTCGAGAATTACGATGCCCGCGCCCTCGCCTACCACAAACCCGTCGCGGTTCGCATCGAACGGCCGGCTCGCCCGCCCGGGCTCGTCGTTGCGCGTTGAAAGCGCCCTCATCGCCGCGAAGCCGCCGATGCCCATCGGGGTAATCGTGGCCTCCGTCCCGCCGCAGATCATCATCTCCGCTGCGCCGCGCTCGATGATCTTGTAGGAGTCGCCGACGGCGTGCGCCGACGCGGAGCAGGCCGTCGCCGTCGCTGAATTCGGCCCGCGCGCGCCGTAGCGAATCGAGATATGCCCGGAAGCCAGGTTGATGATTGCGGCGGGAATAAAGAACGGGGAGATCTTTCCGGGGCCTCCCTGCATGAGCTTTACGTGCTCGCGCTCGATGACGTCGAACCCTCCGATGCCCGACGATATGTAGACCCCTACCTCATCCAGGTTGGACTGCTCGGGCTGCCAATTCGCCATTCTCACGGCAAAATCGGCGCTGGCCAGCGCCACCTGAATGTACCGGCCCATCTTTTTCTGTTCTTTCTTCTCGATCCAGTTGAGCGGTTCGAAGTTCTTGATCTCGGCCGCGATCTGGCAATCGAAGCCCGCCGGATCAAACAGCGTGATGCGGCCCACGCCGCTCTGTCCCGCACAGAGGTTTTTCCAGCTTTCCTCCGTGCCGATGCCCAGCGCACAGACAAGTCCGACGCCCGTAATGACAACCCGGCGTGTCAATGTTTGGAAGCTCCCTGTGTTGTAGAGAAATCCCGAGGGCTATTTTCCCTTGGCGTGCTTGTCGATGTATTCGACGGCATCTTTCACCGTGGTCATTTTTTCGGCGTCCTCGTCCGGCACCTCGATGCCAAAAGCCTCTTCAAAGGCCATGACGAGCTCGACCTGGTCGAGAGAATCCGCCCCCAAATCGTCCACAAAAGAAGCCGTGGGCGTCACCTCGGCTTCGTCTACGCCGAGCTGCTCGACGATAATCTGCTTGACGCGTTCTTCCACGCTTGGCATGCGTTTCCTCCGCCCCTCTCAAACTTAAAAACTAGTTCAAACTCGTGCGCACCGTTGCTGCACTCGGCCAGCGCGCACGCCGCGGCATTTCCCCTCTTCCGGGCAACCTGCCCATTCTAGTCACGCCGTCCAGCAAGGTCAACTTCGCAGCTCCCGGCAGCTTCGCTCAGAACCGACCTAGGCCAGATACATGCCGCCGTTCACATTGAGGACGTGGCCGGTGATGTACCCCGCTTCGTCGCTCGCCAGGAAGACAATCGCCGCAGCCACGTCCCGCGCAGTGCCCAGACGTCCCAGCGGAATCCGCGCCTTGAGGTCTTCCTTCACCTTGTCCGGCAGAGCGGCGGTCATCGCTGTCTCGATGAACCCCGGCGCAATGGCATTCACGGTGATATTCCTCGAAGCCACCTCGATAGCGATCGCCTTTGTCAGCCCGATCAACCCGCCCTTCGAGGCCACGTAGTTCGCCTGGCCTGCGTTCCCCGACTGCGCCACCACGGATGAAATATTGATGATCCGCCCGCTCTTCTGCCGCAGCATCGTTCCCAGTGCCTGCTGGATGCAGAGATGCGCGCCCGTCAGATTCGTACGCAGGACGGCGTCCCAGTCCTCCAGCTTCATGCGCAACGCCAGACCGTCGCGGGTGATCGCGGCGTTGTTCACCAGGATGTCCAGCCGCCCGAATTTTTCGACCGCCTGCTTGAAGCCGGCCTTCACCTGCTCCGCGTTGGCCACATCCATCGTCACGGCCAGAGCTTCGCCGCCCTTGGCGGTGATGTCCTCCACGAGATTCGCCAGCTTTGATTCGCTGCGCGCGGCGACGGCGATTTTCGCGCCGGCCTGCGCCAGCGCCAGCGCCGTGTCGCGCCCGATTCCCTGCGACGCTCCCGTCACCAGCGCCACTTTGTCCTTCAGACTAAACATCGCCCTGTGGCACAGGGTTCAGCCTGTGCATTTTTCCTTTTCATCCCTGCGCAATCTTCTCCAGCGTCGCTTGTAAGCTCTTCTCGTCCTCGACGTTGAGCGCCTGAACGGACCGCTCGATCTGCCGCAGCAAACCAGTCAGCACCTTGCCGGGCCCTAGCTCAATAAAGGTCGTCACGCCTTCGTCCATCAGCAGCCGCACGGACTCTTCCCACCGCACCGGCATCGTCACCTGCCGGATCAGAGCCTCCCGCGCTTCGTCCCCCGTCGTCACCGTGTCCGCATCCAGATTGGTCACCAGCGGGACCTGCAAATTCGAAAACGCGGTCTGGCGCAGGTCCTTCTCAAGCCTCTCCTGCACGGGCATCATCAGCTCGGAATGAAACGGTGCGGATACCGGCAGAATCACCGCGCGCTTCGCGCCGAGCTGCGAGGCGATCTCCACAGCTCGCTTAACAGCCGTCGCGCTGCCGGAGATTACCGTCTGCTCCGGAGAATTCAGGTTAGCCGGCGAACAGACTTCCCCTTGCGCCGCGCGCTTGCAGGCGTCCGCTACGACCGCGGGCGACAATCCCATAATCGCCGCCATGGCGCCCTGGCCCGCAGGGACGGCCTCCTGCATGTACGTGCCGCGCTTGCGCACGAGCTTCACCGCATCGCCAAACACCAGCGCTCCCGCCGAAACCAGGGCCGAGTATTCGCCGAGGCTGTGCCCGGCCACAAAATCCGGTTTGATGCCCTTCTCCGCCAGTACGCGGTAGGCGGCCACCGAACAGGTCAGAATCGCGGGTTGCGTGTTCGCCGTCCGCTTCAGATCCTCTTCGCTTCCCGCAAAACAGATCTGCGAGATCGAGAGACCCAGCGCCTGGTCCGCTTCCTCGAAAACGCGTTTCGCGGCGGGATGATTATCCGCGAGCTCCTTGCCCATCCCGGGGTATTGCGACGCCTGCCCCGGAAACACGAATGCAATTTTTCCCATCGTGAATTCTTCTCTTTCTCACCCAGCGCCGCGCTACACGTGCGCGGCCGTGGCCGAAAGCTCCTGTTCGATCTTTTCGTTCATGCGTGCCCGGGCCAGCCCCGCCGCCACGCGAATCGCGTTTTTCACCGCGTTGGCGTTCGACCGCCCGTGGCCGATCACGCACACGCCGCGCACGCCCAGCAGGGGCGCCCCGCCGTATTCCGTGTAGTCAATGCGCTTGCTCAGCCCTCGAAACGCCCCGCGCGAAAACATATACCCAAGTTGCGACGCCAGCGAGCTTTTCAGCGCTTTTTTCACCAGGCCGAAAATCTGCAGCGCCAGGCCCTCACAGATCTTCAGCGCGATGTTTCCCACAAAGCCGTCGCAGACGATGACGTCCACCGCGCCCGAGAAAAGGTCTCCGCCCTCCACATTCCCCACGAAATTCACCGGGATCTCTTTCAGCCGGTTGTTCACTTCGCGGGTCAGCTCATTGCCTTTGATCTCTTCTTCGCCGACCGACAGCAGGCCCACGCGCGGCCGGCGGCTGCCGAATGTCGCGCGGTAGTAGATCTCTCCCATGACCGCAAACTGCACCAGATGTTCCGGCTTGGAATCCACGTTTGCGCCGACATCCAGGAGGACCGAAACGCCGCCCTTGGCATTGGGAAACGGCGCCGCCAGCGCCATGCGGTCCACCGAAGAGAGCGTTCCCAGTGTAAACCGCGCCACGGTCATCACCGCGCCTGTATTTCCCGCGCTGACCATGGCGTCGGCCTTTTTGTCCCGCACGAGCCGCGCCGCCACGTGGACGGAGCTGTCTTTCTTGCGCCGGAACGCCTGCGCCGGGTGATCCTCCATCGTGATCACTTCGCTCGCCGCCACGACTTCGATTGGCAGGTTCGGCGCAGCGCATTCCGCAAGTTCCGCGCGCACCGCTGCGGGCTGGCCCACCAGCAGAATGCGCACGTCGAATTCCCGCGCGGCTAGAATACTGCCTTCGACCTCAGGGCGGGGAGCATGGTCTCCGCCCATGGCGTCCACTGCGATGGTGATCATGGGTGCTTCGACGCGGCGGCCGGAGCGGCCTTAGGCCGACGTGTCCTGAACCTCGCGGCCTTTGTAGTAGCCGCAGTGCGGACAGACGCGGTGCGGCTGCTTCATCTCATGGCAATGGGGGCATTCGGCCATCGTGGGCGCCGTAAGGTGATCGTGCGCGCGGCGTTTGTTCTTGCGCGCCTTCGAATGCCGTCGCTTTGGGTTAGGCATGGCAAAACTCCTCGTCGCCCCGGCTTTTGGGGGCGGATTCTATGGGCTTTCGGCCCGGAACACTACACTATTGTTTTTTCAGCCAGTCCTGCTTGAGGCGCGCGAGGGGAGCCAGTCGCGGGTCCGTCGCGTGGGTCTCACAGCGGCATTCTTCGTGATTCAGGTTGGCCCCGCAATTGGCACAGAGCCCCCGGCAGTCACTCCGGCAAATCACCTTCATCGGCATGGCGAGGAGCACCTGCTCGATCAGCACATCGGCCAGGAAAAGACCTTCGCCCTTGAAAAACCCGATCTCCGTATCGTCCGCCTTCAGCCGCTCCTCTTCGGGCTTCGTTCCCTTCGGCAGCGGGCTGTAAAAGAGGTCGAAGTGGCGATGCACTTCCTCGACCACCGGCTCGAGGCACCGCGCGCACACCAGCTCGATTTTCGTTTCGAGGTCTCCTTCGATGCGGATCTGCCCTTCCACCAACTCGGCCGTCGCGCGCACTTCCAGTGGCTCCACCTGCTTGAACTCCGCAGTGTGATAATCAATGCTGCCCGGAGCGTAGCGCCTGTGAATGCGCAGCTTCCGGACCGCCAAGTCCTTTACGTCCAGGAACATCGTCTCGCCGCCTCCGGCGCTCTCGCTCATGCTTTGCCATTATCGGGGCCTCCGCCGCCGCAAGTCAAGAAACCGCGGATCGCGACACGCCGGGATTCAGCACAAGGAAAGCGCCCAGCAACAACGCGAGCGTGAGGGACAACTTTCGTCCCACGCTTTCCTCCTCGGCTGCATGCCGGGTGAAACCCAGCCTAGGTGGCGGCCTGGCGCGCCGGTCCGAACCGCTCTTGGTGCTGCCGCAGCAGGAACTGATCCGTCATCCCGGCGATGTAATCGCAAACGACGACATGCCGGGGCTGGTTCTGCGCCAGTTCGCAATAAAACGGCGGCATGGCCTCCGGATGTTTCAGGTAATACGAGAAGAGCTCTTCGAGGCAGCGGACGGAACGGTCGCGGTCTTCCGTGATGGCCGGATGATTGTAGATGTGGCTGAAGAGAAACCGCTTCAGCTCGGCGTTGCGCGCGGCGATTGCTTCGCTGAAGCCTGCGAGACGCCGCGGGGCGCGGCGAATATCTTCCACCGAAGCAACGCCTGATTCCGCAACGCGGCGGCGCGTCGCTTCAATCAGGTCGGTGGCCAGCAGGTCGAGGACGCGCTTGAGCGCCTCGTTGAATTTCAATTTCGGGCGCGCATCCGGATAGGCGGCGTCCACAGCGGCATGGGTCTCGCGAAAAATCTGCACTTCGCGAAGCAGCACATCCAGCTCGAGAAGCCGCGCTTCGCGGGCATCGTCAACGTCGGCGGTGTTGTAGGCGATTTCGTCCACCCAGTCGATAAGCTGCGATTCCAGCGGCGGCCGATCGGCGAGTCCATACTCTGCAAGCCCGGGAAACTCTTCCGCGGAATAGTCGCGCGAATGCTTGACGATGCCTTCGCGGACCTCGAAGGTGAGATTCAGGCCGGGAAACTCCAGATACCGCTGCTCAAACTGCTCGACGATGCGCAGCGCGTGCAGATTATGGTTGAACGATGCGCCGTGCGCGCGCATCAGCTCGTCGAGCTTGTGCTCGCCGGCATGTCCGAAGGGCGGATGGCCCACGTCGTGTGCGAGCGCAAGCGCCTCCGCCAACTCCGTATTCAGACCGAGCGCGCCGGCGACCGTGCGGGCGATCTGTGCCACCTCCAGTGTGTGCGTGAGCCGGTTGCGGAAGTGATCGGAATAGCGCGTGGTGAAAACCTGGGTCTTGGCTTCCAGGCGGCGGAAGGCGCGTGAGTGAATGATACGGTCGCGATCGCGCGCATAGTCGCTGCGGTAAGGGTGAGCCGGCTCGGGATGGCGCCGCCCGCGGGAATTTTCCGCGTGCATCGCGTAGGGCGCGAGGTTCATGAACCGCTCGGAAGAGGCTGCAATCGTCTCGGGGCCGGAATTCACTTCCTTCCGTGTACCCTCAGGATTTCGGCAGCGCCGCAAGGCCGCGATCGGCTTCTTCGGCAATGGCCGTGTCCGGAAATTCCTTTTTGATCTGCGCGTAAAGTTTTGCCGCCTCCTTGGGATCGGCGGCGCGGAGCTGGCCGGCCATCTCGAGAAGAACGAGGCTGCGCGGCACGAATACGGTGGGCTTTTCGGCGAGCGCGCGGTAGATCTTCACGGCATCGTCCGTTTTTCCGGTGCGGGAGTAGATCTGGCCGACCTGGTATTGCGTCAGGGCGGCGAGCTCTTTATCGCTGCTGTCATCCACCTTCCTTAAATTTTCGAGAGCCTGATTGTGGCGGCCCATGCCTTCGAGGCTCAAGGCTGCGTAGTAGCGGGCCAGGCGGCCGGGATTGGTGCGGGAGAATTTTTCCGCCACATCGCTGAACTTTGCCGCGGCATCCTGCAACTTTGCAAAATCGTCGAGGTAGGTAACCTCGCCGGGCTCGGCGGGTTCGGTGGCCGCGCGGATGCGGGCGTTGTAAACCTTCATCGCTCCCTCGAGGGCCGCCGACGCAATCACATTGCGGCGCTCCGAATAAATGCGCCAAGCGCCGGCGCCCACGACGAGCAGGGCAAGCGCGGCCAGGAGAACGGTAAAAAAAGCCTTGTGCGAATAAACCGCTTCGGCGCCGTGCGCGAGTGATTCCCGGAACTTGTCCTGCTTCAACTCCTTGCGCGAAATGTGCTGCGACAAGACGTCTTCTCCTTCGGATGGCTCGGAACCCCCATGCTAGCATATTTGCGCACAGGTCCGCGCGGAGCCCTGCGGAACATCCCTGTTGCGCTTTACTTTTGCCGCACGGCGCCGCGCCGGGTTCGGCCGCGCGACGCCCGCCGGTGATACCCTTTTTCCATGCAAGCCACGTGCATGCATTGCGGGATGAAACACCTGCTGAAGGACGCTGATACCGGCGGCCATCCCAAGGTGCAATTTCGCTGCACGAAGTGCGGAAAGACCACCGTGATTGAGATTCGCCACCGTGTGGACAGCACCGTGGTGATTTCTCCGCTGCCGTCCTTCGCCCGGGCGGACAGCAGCAACTCGAATTTGCGAATCCGGGACGACTACGAAGGACTCAGCCTGCCGAAGGAATGCAAAGTGGTCCTAACGGTTCTGGCAGGACCTTCGAAGGGTACGGTGTTCGAGCTGACAAGACCCCGCGTCACACTCGGCCGCACGGGAGCTGACCTTGCGCTGGAAGACCCGGAAGTATCGCGCCATCACTGCATGCTAGAAGTGAAGGACAAAGCCATCAACCTGAAAGACCTGGATTCTACGAACGGAACATTTTTCGAAGAGGAACGAGTGCGGGCCGCCTTTCTCCTGGACGGCGCCGAAATCCGGATCGGCTCGAGCGTTATTCGCCTCGCGCTGGTGCCCAAGTAATCCTGCACTCCCTCTCAAAGCCGTGCCACCCCCGGCTCCGGCCAATCCATCTGTGAGATACTTCCACCGGCCGCAGTATGAACCGCATTACCGCTTGTCTGATCACGCTCAACGAAGAGCACAACCTGCCGCGCGCTCTTGCATCGCTGAAGAGCGTCGCGGATGAAATTGTGGTGGTGGATTCCGGGAGCACGGACCGCACCGCCGGCATCGCGCGGGAGCATGGCGCGCGCGTATTCTCGCGCGCCTGGACCAATTACGCGGACCAGAAAAATTTCGCCGCCGCCCAGGCAACGAACGAGTGGATTTTCTCCCTGGACGCCGATGAGGAACTGAGCACGACGCTCCAGAGCTCCGTGCTGAATTGGAAAGCGAGTCCGCCAACCGCGCAGGTGTGCGAAGTTTCACGCCTGACATGGTATCTCGGCGCGTGGATCAAACACTCGGGATGGTATCCGGATTTTCAGCGGCGGCTCTACCGGCGGGATGCCGCGCGGTTCGAGGGAATCGTGCACGAATCGCTGCGGGTAACGGACGCGGCGAAGATGGAAGGAAGAGCGGGGCGGCTCGAAGGCGACCTTCTGCACTACACGGTGCGCTCTTTCGCGGAACATGAAGCGAACGTCGAGCACTACACGACGCTCGCGGCAGAGCAGCTCTACGCGGCCGGAAGGCGGAGCCAGCGGGGGGCGCTGTGGTTTGCGACGCCTTGGAGCTGGTTCCGAAGCTTTTTTCTGCAACGCGGGTTTCTGGACGGATATCGCGGGGCCATCATCGCGCAAATGGCGGCGCGAGCGGTGCGGCTGAAATACGCGAAGCTTGGAAAGCTGATTGAAGCGGAGCGGCAGGGCGCGAGGGCGAAAGCGTGAGACCTCTGCTCGTGGATCTCGAAACGGAATGGCGGGGCGGACAAAACCAAGCGCTTCTGCTGCTCAAGGGACTCCGGGCGCAGGGCCACGCCGCGGAACTCATTGCCGTAGAGAGCTCCGCGCTGGCGGAGCGAGCGAGAGCAGCCGGCGAGACCGTGCACGGGGTACCCGCCAGGTTCTCCACGCTTCATGCGTACCGGGAGATTCGCAGAATCTTTCGGGAAGCCGTTCCGGAAATCATTCATGCAAACGAGCCGCACGCCTTGACAGCGGCATGGCTCGCGGGTGCGCACGACTTGACGGCCATGGTCGTTTCGCGGCGCGTGGGGTATCCCCTTTCGCGGTCATGGCTGGCGAAAAAACGCTATCGCGCGGCGCGGCGAATTATCGCCAATTCGCATTGGGTTGCGGGAATCGTCGAGAACTGCGGCATCGCGAGAGAAAAGATCACCGTCATCTACGAAGGCGTCGAGATTCTCGCTGTCCCATCGCCCGCACAGCGGGGCCGGGCTCGGGCGCGCTGGGGAGTTTCTCCCGAAACGCCGCTTCTAGGGTGTGCCGGAGTTTTCCTGCCGGACAAAGGACAGGAGTGGCTGATTCAGGCGCTGGCTGGATTGCGTCCGGAATTTCCGAATTGCCGCCTGCTCCTTGCCGGAGACGGACCGCTGCGGCCAAAGCTGGAAGCGCATGCGCATGAGCTCGGGGTTGCGGATGCGGTTCTCTTCCCCGGCTTTGTGAAAGACGTCGAAAACGTATATGCGGCGCTCGACGTTTTTCTCTTTCCGTCGCTCTTCGAGGGATTGGGAACGTCGTTGCTGGCAGCCATGGCCCACGCGGTTCCATCGATCACGTTTGACCGCTGCGCGTTCGGAGAGATCGTCGAGAATGAGAAGAGCGGGTTGCTGGTGGAGACGGCGGACGTGCACGAAATCCAGGGAGCGGTGGCCCGGTTTCTGCGTGACCCTGAGTTTGCTCGAAGGATTGGAGAAGCTGGACGCGAGCGTGTTCAGCAGAATTTTTCCGCCGATGGAATGGTGGAAAAGATGATAACGCTCTATGAGGAACTCGGCGCGACCGAGCGGGGGAGGTGAAGCCCGCCCCTACAGATAGAACGAGGACGAAAAACGAAAGCGCCGGGCGGCTCCTTCTCCTTCCGCACGGCGCTCTCGAAGACTACATGCGCTAGTTTCTGCCTTCTGCTCCAGGCGTTCCCTCCTTTCCGCTCGACTCGGAGTCAAGCTATTTCTGGGATTGGACAATCCATCGCCCTCGCGAATCGAGGAACTCCACGCCAATCGCGAAGCCGTCGCCTCGCAAAGACTGGCAGTAGGCCACCCGGGCCGCGGAGCGAAAATCGCCGGCTGGAGACTGGACGGTCAGCCGTTCATTTGGCGCCCATCGGCGGATGGTGATCACCCGCGCTCCATGGGCGCTGACATTTTGCGTAAAAGTGTTTTCCAGACCAGGCATCTCCGCATGGCCGTCGAGCACAACGGCAACCTCCATCGGGATGCGGCGCTCGCCGCGATGAAAGGAATTGCCTTTGGGCACTGGTGTCTCTCTCTCACAAGCACGCGGCGATGCGGACGAAAGTTTGTGGACTTGTGTGGCGGTGTTTCATGCGATACAGCGCATGGTCCGCCGCACCGAGAAGCTTTTCCGGCGTATCGCCGTCCGCGGGAAACATAGCCGCCCCCGCGCTGACCGACAGCCGGGGTAGCTCACCGTCCTGGACGAGCCGTTCGCGAACGCGTTCCACCACGCGCGCGGCAACCTCCCGGCCAGCCTCCGGCAGAACGAGTGCGAATTCGTCGCCGCCGTAGCGGGCGGCGGTGTCAATGGAGCGCGAATGGAGCTTCAGAACCGTCGCCAGGCGGCACAGGGCGCGGCTTCCGACAAGATGGCCATACTGGTCGTTGACCGTCTTGAGACCGTCCATGTCCAGCAGCACGACGCTGAAGGGCAGCCCGCTCCGGCGGGAGCGTTCCAATTCTCCGACGAGTGCCGAGATGAGCCGCCGGTAATTGGCAAGGCCGGTGAGCGAGTCGCTGACGGCCATGGCGCGCACCTGATCGAAGAGTCGAGCCTGATCGAGCAGGGCACCGCCGAGCAGAACAGCGTATCCCGCCGTCTTGCAGACCTCGGCGACGAAGAATGGTCCATCGAAGAACTGTCGTGAGAAGCAGGCGGCGGCATGGCTCGCCGTATTCAGCAGGGTCATGACGAAAAGCGCGTAGTCGTAAAGCGTGGCGAATTCGCGCAGTCGGCGCAGATAGAAAACCGAGGCAGCGAGGAATAACGCGCCGGGAAGCAGATCCCACGGACGGGAGATGAAACTCGCCGCCCGCGCCAGCGGCGCGGCCGGAGCAGCCAGGAATGCAGCGCTTGTCAGATAGGCGGCTGCCGCAACCACGAGAAACGCGGCCGCGATTTCCCGGCTGGGCTGCCGCGAGGTTGGCATGCGCCGCTCGACGACGATGGCGGCGAGGATCAGTATGGCCAAGAGCGTTCGGCTGACCATCCAGCTCATCGGAACGCTCACGAGCGAGATGGGACCGGATTCCAACTGATCCGCCAGCCCGAAATAACCAATCGTTTCGAGAATTCCGGAAATGACAAAACCGAACGCCAAAATCAGCGCGGTGCGGTCCTGCGTTCCGCGGAAACGCACAAGGGCGTTTGCCGCGTAACAAAAGCTTAGGAGAGTCCCGCAAATTTCCAGATAGAGGTAGGTTTGCGGCTCGCCGGAAATGTTAGAGTGCCGCAGCAAAAGTATTCCGCCGAAGAAAAGCGCGAGGGACGCGCCAACGGTAATGACTAGCAGGCGCGAACGCATCTCCCGGTAAAACCCAACGAATTTGGACCAATCACCCAAGAAATCCTCCAACTCCCGATGAAAACCGGACAATCTCGTCAAGATGCACGTCAGTGACCTTTTTCGGCGGAAAGTTTCTGTCTGTAAGTCGCTGAAATATAAGAAGATAAAATAAGCAGGTCGGATTTCAACAGGGCGTGAAGCAGCGGCGAGACGCGCGAGAAACGGTTCCTCGCTGCGTGGTGGATTTTATCGTTTTTGTTATGAATTAGTTAGAGAAAATAGAGCGCAAAATGGTCCGAGTTGGTGCACTTGTATCAGTCTGAGACAGTCTCAGGAATGAGAATGCCTCGACCGGCTTCACTTCTAGGTCTTTGGTTTCGGTGGAGGTAAGTCTCGCGCCTGAACCTGATCGATGAATCCCACGGTCTTGTGGGAACCGTCGCAAAAGGGCTTATTGGCAGAATGACCGCAGCGACAGAGAGACAGGGTCGTGCGGCCCGCGAGCCCGAAACGATTCCCGTTTGGATCGAGGAGTTCGAAATCACCTTCGACGCGCAGTGGGCCATTGTGCCCCGGCGTAATTCTTGTTGCTGCCATTCTGAGCCTCCATGCTTCAGTACTTGGGCACCGACGGGTCCACTTCGTCCGACCAGGCGAGAATGCCGCCTTTGAGATTCCAAATCTTGCGGAAGCCTGCCTTGCGCAGAAAATCTACGGCCTCTGCGGAGCGCTTGCCGCTACGGCAGTGTGCCACGATGTCGCGGGAAGAATCCAGTTCATGGACACGGCGAGGCAGTTCGCCGAGCGGAAGGAGGTGACCCTTAAGATTGCAGATCTGGTATTCGTGGGGCTCGCGCACGTCCAAGATGAAGAGGTCGTCGCCACGATCGAGGCGAGCCTTCAGCTCGCGCGGAGCGATTTCCGGTATTTGAACGCCCGGTGCCTGGGGTTCTTCGCCGCGGATGCCGCAGAATTCATCGTAGTCGATGAGTTGGCGGATGGTCCGCTTGTCACCGCAGATCGGGCACTCCGGATTCTTGCGGAGCTTCAGTTCGCGGAATTTCATGCCGAGGGCATCGAAGAGCAGGAGGCGGCCGATGAGACTGTCGCCTCGGGCGAGGATGAGCTTTATGGTCTCCATGGCCTGAATCGATCCGACGATTCCCGGGAGCACGCCGAGAACGCCGCCTTCGGCGCAGGAAGGCACGAGGCCCGGCGGAGGCGGCTCGGGATAGAGGCAACGGTAGCACGGCCCGCCCGGCGCGCCGAAAACGGTGACCTGTCCCTCGAAACGGAAGATGGAGCCGTAAACATTTTGTTTGCCGAGAAGAACGCAGGCGTCGTTGACAAGATAGCGCGTGGGAAAATTGTCCGTGCCGTCCACGATGATGTCGAAGTCTTTGAATAGCTCGAGGGCGTTTTCGCTGGTGAGCTTCGCATCGAAGGCCTGAATCTCGATGCTCGGATTCATGTTGCCGAGGCGCTCGCGCGCGGCCTCGGTCTTCGGGCGGCCGACATCGGCGGTGCCGAAGGTTACCTGGCGCTGGAGATTGGTGAAGTCCACGACATCGAAGTCCACCAGGCCGAGGTGGCCGACGCCGGCGGCCGCGAGATACAACCCGAGCGGAGCGCCGAGCCCGCCCGTGCCGATGAGCAGCACCTTCGCCTGTTTGAGCTTGAGCTGCCCCTCCATGCCGACTTCGGGCATGATGAGGTGGCGGCTGTAACGCAGAATTTCTTCATTCGACAGGCTCGCGGCGGGCGCTGCGCTTGTTGCTGGCTGAAGTTTGGTGGCCATTGCGGTTTACAGCTCCTCCAGGATTCTCGAAGATTCCCTATCTCACAAAGCGAAGAGAGATTCCTCGCCGCCCCGCAAAACCATTCGCGAAACAAAGAGCGTGCTGCGCTCCCCGGAATGACGTGAAAAGAATGCCCCGCCGGCGATGGAAGGCACAATGCTGATGGTGTCGCCGTCCTTCGTCTGCGTATGCTCCTTCGCCAGATAGCGGATGTCTTCATCGTTCACGTAAACATTGACGAAGCTGCGCAGCTTGCCGTCTTCCGTGAAGAGATGCTTGCGCAGGTCGGAAAATTCCGCGGTGAGCTTGGCGAGGGCCTCGCCCACCGTGGCAGCAGCGAATTCCGCGGAATCGCGTTTGGCCGCATAGGGGCGAAGCGGCGTCGGAATGATCACTTTGACGGCCATCTCTCCATCTCCTCAGAACTGGCGGCTCACGCCGAAGTATGCTGTTGTGTCTCCATCTCTTCCGGCAAAAACTCCGTCCGATCATCGGCGAGGCGCCAGGACGTCATCTCCTGCGGTGCGCCACCGTGGACGCTCACAATGATGTAGCTGTACCAGGGCCAAGCGTGCTCGCGGTCATACTCGCTGGGCAGTGCAGGATGGTCGGGGTGCGAGTGGTACCAGCCGATGACTTGGAGTTTGCGCTCGCGGGCGGCATTCTCGGCGGCTCGCACGTCGTCCGCGGTAACCGAAAAGCGGTTGCGCGGGGAATCGTCGCGCCGGTTGAGCAGCGGGAAGAGCGCGAGGACTTCGCGGGGAGCCTCGCGAGCGCCGCCCTGAGCGTCCATACCGGCCGGAAAATCGTGGTCGAGGCCGAGCAAAGCGCCGCAGCATTCGTGTGGATAGGTCTCGGCGCCGTGGCGGCGAATCTTCTCCGCGAGATCTTTGCTGATCCAAAGCTGTGGCGTCGTGCTCATACGCAATCTAGGCCTCGTGCCAGAATCGTTCGCTGAGGTACTTGGACGCGTTGTCGGCGAAGATCGAAACCATCACGGCGCGCTCGTCGCGTGGAATCCGCGCAGCCACTTGGAAACAACCCGCAAGGGCCGCCGCCGCGCTGGGACTGACGAGCAGTCCCTCTTCCCGCGCGAGGCGCTTTACGAGACGATAAGCATCTTCCGTGCCGACGGCGAGATTTTCATGGGCGAGCGTGTCGTCGTAAATAGACGGGCGCAGTGCCGTTTCCATGTGTTTCCAGCCCTCCAGGCCGTGGAAGGGACCGTCGGGCTGCAGGCTGACGAATCGAATCGCCGGATTCAGCTCTTTCAACCGGCGCGTTGCGCCGACAAATGTGCCGCTCGTGCCGAGCCCGGCGACAAAATGGGTGATGCGGCCCGCGGTCTGCTCCCAGATTTCGTTTGCCGTCGTGCGGTAGTGCGCCTGCCAATTGGCGGGATTGCTGTACTGATCGGGGTAGAAATATTTGTCCGGGTCGGCGGCATAGAGTTCACGGACGCCGCGAATCGCGCCGTCCGTGCCTTCGTCACCGGGCGTGATGACGAGCTCAGCGCCATGGGCAAAAAGCACGAGCTTGCGTTCGTGCGAGGCAGTCCCTGGCAGGAAGAGCTTCACCGGGTAGCCCAGGGCCGCTCCGATCATGGCGTAGGCGATTCCGGTGTTCCCGCTGGTGGCGTCAACGATTGTTTTCCCAGGGCGCAGTTCGCCGGAAGCCAGTCCGGCCTGGATCATGCTCAGCGCGGGGCGGTCCTTGACTGAGCCGCCCGGATTGAACCATTCCGCTTTGGCAAGAAACTCAACATTTGGAAAATCGAGGCCAATGCGCTCCAAACGGAGCAGGGGCGTATTGCCAATGTAATCGAGCAGGGATCGGCCGACCGGGCTGGTTTCCCGGTGTCGCCCGTCGAGTTGAAGAGGTTTGCGCTCTACTGTAGCCATGGTCTAGCTCGGAACGCCGCTCGTTTGATATAGGACCATTTTAATCCTATTTCGATGCGCATAGCGCTTGGAAGTTACTCCGTCCGGGTCAACGCCACATCTATTAGACCAAAAGACCCTACAATTCGTCGAGTATCTGCATTTGAGCTCATGCTTGGCTCAATGGCCCGGTGCGAATGTCCGTGGCGCGGCATCCCCATGCGCAACCAGAGAGAGCAGGCCTTTACAGGCGTGCGCAGGGAAAGTACCCTGAAGAAGCCATGTGGAATGTAGAGGAGCGCTTCGAGAAAGCGGCGATAGACGCGCTGGCGTCGCAGGGGTTTTCTGTGGGGAGCACGCGCGGTGTGGCGCGCGTGGAGAAATACAGCTGTGGAGCGGAATTCCGGCAAAGCCCCGATGGGCGCTACCGACTTACGATTCTGCCGGCAATCATGCTGCGCGGGCAGTTTACGCGGCTGTGGGACGCGGGCTACCAGAAGTTTCTGCTGGCCGACGACGGTCTGAAACTGCCGGCACAGGCGCATCACCTGCAGAATTTGCGCATGTTCAATGAAGAGTTGCGCACGGCGCTGGGCGTGCCGACCTACTACAACGAAGCTCTCGGTTCAGTGAGCCTTGTCTCGGTGTACGACCGGGTGAAAGGGCGGCCGGGCGACGAGCCGGATGAGACGGTTGGGGCGCACAGCCCAAACGGCGGACACTGACCCCCACTCGTGTGTTCGTGGAAACAGCAACCGGGCACACCCTTCCCGAGGTTCTTTCCGTTTTTCGAATTGCACTCGTTCACTGCGCTTCGCGAAGCTGGCGGCGGAACTGCTCGAGATCGACGCGGTGTTTCGCGGCTTTGCGCGAGCCGAGGAATAGTACCGGAACATCCCACCCGTAGCGCTCGCGGAGAACCGCATCATCGTCCACGTTGACTTCGCGGAGAGTAGCGCTGAATTCGCGAAGGAGCGGTGCGATAGCGGCCTTGGCCTCGTCGCAGAGATGACAGCCTGGGCGCGTATAGAGAGTGACCTCGCGGGGAGACGCGCGGGCGAGACGTTCGTCTTCGGGATGTGCGCGTTGCTGCGGCGGGGTCACGGCTTCAGATTCGAGTATTTCCGGAAGGGACCGGCGTGCGGATGGAACTCCCGCGCCCGGTAGAGCTCGGCAATCTGGCGCAAGTGGCCGAGGTCATGCACCGCCCAATGGTTGAGGAACTCCGACAATGTGATGGAACCGACCTCCGGATGGAGGGCCGTTCGCTCCCCCACGGTGGGCGGGAGCATGGCGAGAAAGGCAATCGTTCCGGAGCGCGCGTCGGCAAATCCCGCGACAAGCTCCTCGGCCTGCCCGCGGGCACTGTTCGCGTCCGGGTATCCCTTGGGCGGATCGAAATTTTCGAGGGCCGGGCACTCCTCCCCGACGATGCGCTGTACCCGGCCACCGAAGACGGCTTCCACTTCGGAAAGGTGGGCAAGAACCTCAGCGATGGACCAGCGGTCGGGGGCGGGTTTCCAGGAGACAGCGACCTCGGAAGCGCCCGCGAGCAGTGTTTCGATGAGTTTTGGCGTCTTTTCGAGTAGTGAAATTGCGTTGTGCAAATAAATCGATTCGGAAGGGGGCATCGTCACCTCCGATGAGTGTCCGTATTCTACGCGCGCTGGAGAGCGGGGAGAAGCATAATAGAAGGGGACGGCGGCCGGGAAAGGACGCTACGCATGGGCAAAGTTGTGGCGCTGATGGACGATCTATTTTTTCAGATGAAGCTCGCGGAAACAGCCAAGCAACTCGGCGTGGAGCTAAAGGTCGCGAAAAGCGCGGACGCGCTGCTCGCGGAAGCACAGAGTTCGCCGCGGCTGGTGATTGTGGACCTGAACGGGCGCAGCCAGCCGGTCGAAGCGGTGGAGCGACTGCGTGCCGCGGGAAATTCCGTGCGCATCATCGGATTCCTCTCGCACGTGCAGCTCGACCTAGCGCAGCGCGCGCGTACGGCCGGTTGCGATGAGGTCCTGCCACGCTCGAGCTTCACGCAAAACCTGGCGGCAATTCTGTCCACGGCAAGGGACTGACATGAGCCGCCGGCATCGAATCCGGTTGCTGACGGCCGCGGCTGCCCTTTTCGCGGCTGGGCCGGCTCGCCTTCCGGCTGCCGGGCAGCAATCCATGACTCCGGGGCAGACGGCCGCGGGCGATCCGACGTCCGCGCTGCGGGACCTCTTGTCCGCCGCGTGCGCGCAAAACGAAAAAGACTTCGGCCGGTACTTCACGGCGCGCAACGCGCGATCCTATGCGCAGCTCAGCGTTACTTCGAAGATCGCGCTCATGAAACGCTTTGTACTTCTGGACGAGGTGGGCAAACCAACTGTGCAACTGAACCCTTCCGGCCGGCCCACGGTCCTCTGCGAAACGCCCGCCCTGACGAACGAAATGCAGATCGGTGGCGCGGACACGCAGGAGAATCTCGCGTTCCTGCCGCTGGAGATCCGCGCGACTGGGGCGGCCAGGGCTGAGGCACGACGCATCCAGATCGGCATGGTGCGGGAAAATGGCGGATGGAAACTGCTCGCGGCGGGTCTGCTGCTTCTGGATCTGCCTATCTTGGAGGTGGAATGGGAACGCGCAAACCTCGATGGAAACGAGCGGGAGGCGATTGAAACTCTCAAGAAGCTGGCGCGGGCGGTGGAAACGTACCGCCGCACGTACGCGCGGCTGCCGGAAAGCCTGGGGCGGCTGGGTCCGCCGGAACAGGGCCAGGCAAGCGCGGAGGGAGCCGGCCTGATTGATGCCGAACTCGCCGCAGGAATGAAGAACGGGTACGCGTTCCGGTATGTGATCGAAGGGGCCAATGCCGTGGGAGCACTCGCCAGATATGAGTTGGCCGCGGCGCCTCTCGCCTACGGGACGACCGGACGCCGGTCCTTCTTCCGAGACGCCGGCGGCGGGCTGCACGGAGCCGATCGGCAGGGCGGACTGGCGAGCCGGGCCGACGCGCGCATCGAATGAGATCCCCTTCAGCATCGTGGCTTGTGACAGGACGATCCGCGGGGTAATCCATTGGCGGCACATTCGAGTTGCTGCTTGCTTCGAACCCGGCGCCGATGGAGACTGGAGTCGGGGCATTCATCGCGCGGCGAGGTGATTCGCGGTACCGGCCTCGCTGCTGACGGGTTTCTCGGGGGTAGGAGAACCTGGAGGCGATGCTCTAATGCCCGAACGCCGCGCCGCAGCCCGATGCGCGTTAGTCCTCGAAGCAGACGTAACCGTGGAAAGCTCCGGCGCGAAGGCCAGTGCCCGAACCTCCGATGTCGGTCACGGCGGCTGCTACATTGATACGTTGAATCCCATTCCCGCCGGCACACTGATCCAGTTGCGCCTGTCGCATGAGGGAGAGGTCTTTGAAACCCGCGCGCGAGTCGTCTACGAAGCTCCTGGGATGGGGATGGGGGTCGCGTTCCTGGATGTGCCTGCGCCCCAACGCGCAATTCTCGATCGCTGGCTGGCCAGCGCACTCCTGGCCTGAAATTGCCGCTATGGAGTCTGCTTCAGCGTCGGGTACTGTATCCCCAACTGTTCAAGGTAGGTCTTGAAGCGCGCCGGGTCGTAGTAATACTTCCTCAGCTCGGGCGCGAACTTTTCCATTTTCTCCTTGTTCATCTCAACAGCGGGCTTGTCGCCCGGAGCAAGGAACGACTCGTAGCGCGTGTCCTATTTGAGCGAGCCGAGCTGCGGCGCCTGCTGCGCCCGCCGGCATTTCGCAGCGCGAATTCGTGGCGCGATTTGTCCCCAGATGGAGAAGAAGCTAGACTCGGGGTTTACACCATGCGCCGCCCGGCCCTCCATCTCCTGCTGTTAGCGGCAATCGTCCTTGTGCTCGCGGATGCCGCAACCGCAGGGCCGCAGGGCGAGTTGCCCATGGGGCCTGTTCCCGTCTTTGAACTCCACAGCGGCTTCTGGGTGAATCTGCACCATTACCTCTACCAGCAGGCGAGGGAGCGGCGCGCTCCGGGGGCCTCGAAAACCGCTCCCGGGCCGATACCGGGCTTGAGCGACAAAGAGCAGCAGGCATGGGAAGAAGCCGTCAGCTTCTACGCAACGAACTACGCGGACAAAGACCTGCTTTTCAACTCCGACCTGATCGCGCTGAAAAATCACATCGGCGATTTTGAAGATTGCCAGGAGCTGGCGGGAACATCGCGCGAGGAGTGCGACGCGGGCCTGCCGGGGAAGATCACTCCGGTGCTGAACCGCGCGGCGCCCGTCTATCGCGCGCACTGGTGGCGGGAGCACGACCGGGCCAACCGGCGCTGGGTGGCGGCCGTGGCGCCGCTGGTCCGGCAAAAGGGGCTGGATCTGGCGGAGCGGCTCGCGGCGATTTATCAATCGCGGTGGCCGAAAGAAAAGATTCGAGTCGAAGTGACGGTTTCTGCGAATTGGGCGGGCGCCTACACGACGCTCGACCCTTTGCGAGTGACGATTTCGAGCAAGGACTCACGAAACCAAGGTGAAGCGGCGCTGGAGATTCTTTTCCACGAGTCGTCGCACGGGCTTGCCGGGCCGGTGCAGGATGCCATCGTCAGGGAGTGCCGCCAGCGGAATAAACCGATTCCGCGGGACCTGTGGCACGCGCTGCTCTTCTATACGACTGGGGAAGCGGTAAAGTCCGCCATGAGGGCCGCTCCGCCGTCCCCGGATGCGGCGAAACCGGGATACATACCGTACGCGGTACGCGAGGGATTGTACGCACGGGGTTGGTCGGGCTACCAGCAGTTGCTCGAGCGGTTTTGGCAGCCTTATCTCGAAGGGCGGGCATCGTTTGACGATGCCATCGCGCGGATGGTGTCGGCAATGTAAGACCTGCTTCGGGATTTGATGTGAACGGCTATCGTAACGTCGTGCCGAGCGTCGCTCCGCCGGTTCCTTCCGATCTGCACCTAATTGCAGAGAGAGAGGCCCGCCTCTGTTTGCAGCAAGAGCGGCGGGCCTCGTCAGAGATTAAGTTACTGCAGCTTTTTCGCTTCTGTGGTTTTAGCGAGCATCTCGGAAATTGTTTCCCCTTGATTTCCGATGAAGCGGCTCGCGAGGTTCTGCGCCAGGAGCGGATCCCCTTTCGCCCCGGCCATCGCCTTTTGCGCGTGCTCTCGATGATCTTTCTGCGGCCCTCCGAGAGTAATCAGCGCGGCCGCGAACTCCATCTCCGGATCTTCCCCGCGGAGACTGATCGCCCTCTTCACCCAGGCATAGCCGTCGAGGCCTGTCGCCGGATTATGCTCGTCCTTTCCAATCCACTGTTTGTAGGCTTCGGCGAGATATCCGGCGTCAAACCAGGCCAGAGCGTCGGGGCGCCCGGCGGTTTCTGCGCCGGTCGCGCGAGCGTGCAGTCTGGTAAGCAGTTCTTTCGCTGCTCGCGGGTCTTTCCGCGCGTAGAGAGTCGCCCGGCGCAGCGTTTCCATGCGCACGAGGACAGGCGTGTTCGCATCCAGGATCGCGAGCGTGTCCCGGACGAGGTTTTTAGGGTCATAGTTCTGATTTTCCGACAGGTCCCAGCCGTGGCTGGTCCAGGGCAAAGATTTTGCCTGTCCAATCTCAATCACATGGCAGATCAAAGGCGGACCTGCCTGGGCGGTGCTTGCCAGAACGAGAATCGCCCCCAGAATGCCGAGCGCAAATCGCGGTGAATGAATTCGATGAGGTTTCATGCCTTGGTCGAATCTCCTTTCGAGTGATTTCGCCGTTCACCCTGCAAGACGCTCGGAAGGAGACGCTGTTAACAAGCGCGAGGGAAAATGAGGGTTGCACGAGGAAAGCAGGGCGCCGCATGACTTTCGCGTTTGGGGAGCCATGCATTCTCAACGCCCATTCATTCCTTCCCGCTGTTTTCGCGTTGCGACCAGGAGCGCTCCCAGGTGCGCCACACCGAGATGTCACCCAGGCCCAGCTCGTTCCACCACAGATCGAGCATCCTCTGGTCGAGACCCAGGATTCCTTCGCGCGTCACCCCCGGCGGAGGCGGAACGAGCGCTGCCAAGCGGCCGAAGACGCGATCACGCTCGGAGCCGCTCACGCGGGCAAGCAGATGCCAGAGGGTGAGCGCGTCTCTCTTGCGCGATTGCGTGAGAACAACATTGAGGCCTGCGCTGCGCTGCTCAGGCATGCCCGCCTCAAAATCAAGCTTGGACAGGGCTGCTCGCAGCGGCTCCGGCGCATCCTCAAAGTAGGGCGTGCCCGGTCCAATCCCCGGCCGAGTCGCGCAAGCCGCTCCGGCAGGGATGAAGGATTCGTGGCCCTCGAGCTTGAATCCAACCCAGCCGAGAGTGGTGCGCAACAGGCCTGCGCCCGAATCGTCCACGTGCAGCGTATAAGCGCATCCGAGGTCCACCGCTACCGCGGAAGGCGTATCCACTACGAATTCACCCGGGGGCGCCCAAATCGAGGCATGAATCGTCCCCCGGTCCAGCGCCAGATGTTTCTGGCGAGCGCTGGTGCCGAGCAGCCGCAGACGTGTGTCCGGCTCCACGTCCACCTGGCCGATCTCGGCAACCTTGATGCTGGCGCGCGACCCGCTGTCTGTTTCCAGGATTTGTCCGATGCCGAGCCTGCGAGTGCCGCTGGTTTCGCCGATTGTCTCCGCTCCCACGTGTGGCGTGCCCGCCAGACGCGCTACATCCCATCCAGGCCGTGAAGCAGGAGTTGGCTTCAACCGCCGCACGAGGTACCCGCCTGCAACAAGTAACAAGACCGTTGCAGCCATGGCCAGCCATCTGGGTGCCAACCACATGGGCAGAACTCGCGGCCGCGGCAGCCGGCGGCTGCTTCTCGCGATCTCAGGAAATTCCGGGGCCGGGCGATCGTGGCGAAATCTGCCCAGAGCGGTTTCCAATCTCTGAATTTCCGCATCGGGCTTGCCGGTACCGTCCCACAGGTAATCGTCTTTCATGAATCATTCCTCGTCATCAGTGCGCCTCTTGCGCCTTGCGCGTTCCTACCGAACCGTCTTGCCGTCTTCAAAGCATGCCGTGTTTCGACTTGCTGCGCGGCAAGCTCTGGTCGAGTTTTTCCCGGAGCTGTTGCATGCCGCGGTGCAGATTGACGCGGACCGAGCCGTGAGTAAGCCCCGTGCGCGCGGCGATCTCGGGACCGGTCATGCCCTCGACCAAGCGTAGGATGAGCGGCTCCCGATAGGCCTCCGGCAGGCTCCGGATAACCGCGAGGATCGCCGCAGCCTCCGCATCCTGAGCGCCGCTCGTGTCCCTGCCCGCGACTTCATCTACGGAAAAGTCTTCCGTGAACTCAACCGTTGGTCTGGAGCGCCGGTGATAATCATTGGCGCGGTTGCGTGCGATCGCGGCCAGCCATGCTCCGAAGCGGGCGATGTCCCGGAGGGCATGGAGTTGAGGAAGCGCCCGCAAAAAGACGTCTTGAACAAGATCATCCACTTCATTTGGCGGGACGCGCGCCAGCAGGATGCCGTGGACCATTCGCGCGTAGCGATCATACAGCCGGCCAAACGCGGCGCGGTCGCCTTCGCGCGCGGCATCCACCAGCGAGAGATCGGCGGCGGATTCGGTGACGGGCAGCGCGGTCACGGCCCGACATTCCGTGTTTCTGGTACGGAAGTCAACTAAGGTTCCCGCGTTTCGACAGTCGAGAATCGCATGCCATCCGTCAAGGATAGACGCGAAGACGGAGACAAGTGTTAACAACGGGCCGCCCCTATTACGCGGCAAAATGTCTTCATGCGGGTGCTGGCTAGACTTTTAGATTTGCGGGCGTTAGGTGGAGACCGCCTGTCTCCCATCCCAAGAATACGTTTCCGGCAAACTGGGAGGGCGCAGCGGAGATTTGTCAGGCGGGGGGCGGTGTGCTAGGCTCTTCTCGCCAAGAACGGCCCGGCCATGCGGCGCAGTCCCTGCGTCGCGAACGTTCTCTTCCTCCTGTTTCCTGAACGCGCTCTCCTGCGCGGAGGCATCCTCTTGAAGAGACCGGCCGGCAAAGGCAGCAAGAAGGCAGGTTCGACTCGACCAATGGCAGGCAAACAGGCATCCACAAAAGCGGCCAAGGAGACCGTCGAGATCAAGCTGGCGCATTCGCCGGACTCCGACGACGCGTTCATGTTTTACGCGCTGGCGACGCACAAGATCGCGACGCCAGGAATGAAGTTTACTCACGTCCTTTCGGACATCCAGACGCTGAACGAAGCCGCGCTGACGGAGACCTACGAAGTGACGGCGGTGAGCTTCGCGGCGTACCCGGAGCTGCGCGACAAGTACACCCTGCTCGACTGCGGAGCCAGCTTTGGCGAGGGGTATGGCCCCATCGTGGTCTCTTCGCGGGCCATGAAGGGCGACGAATTGGCCGGGAAGCGCATCGGCGTGCCGGGTCTGAAGACCACGGCATATCTGACACTCAAGCTCTACGAGCCGCATTTCGAGGCCGTGGTGCTGCCCTTCGACAAAATTCTCGATGCGGTGAAAAATGAAGTCGTCGAGGCCGGCCTGCTCATTCACGAAGGGCAGCTCCTGTTTCCGCAGATGGGCCTGCACCGCGTGGTGGACCTCGGTCATTGGTGGCAGGAGCAGACCGGACTGCCGTTGCCGCTCGGTGGGAACGCCGTGCGGCGCGCGCTGGGCCCTGCCCTGGGCCGGCAGATCGCGCGAACGATCCGGCAGAGCGTGAAATACGCTCTGGAGCACCGTGAGGAGGCGCTGAACTACGCCATGCAGTTTGCGCGCGACATGGAAACCGATGTCGCCGACAAGTTCGTCGGGATGTACGTCAATAACTGGACTCTAGGCTACGGGGAGCGAGGCCGCAAAGCGGTGCGCGTACTGATCGAGCGCGGCACGAAGGCCGGATTGCTGCCGGGACCACCTTCGGTTGAATTCCTCAGCGAAAACTAAGAAAAGAAAGAGTTTACTCCGGCCGGACACAGCCAGTCGGCGTTGCCTTGACGCTTCCAGTTGAATCCCTTACAGTTCCCTGTTTGCCATGAAACCACGAATCTTGATGTGGGCGGCCCTGTTTTGCCTGCTCGCCACGCCGCTGGCGCCCCTCCTGCACGGACAGGCGGCAGCGGAGCTCAACACGCTGGCCTCTCTCGAACGGAGCTGGCCGGAGCGCGCCGTACGCGGAGCGAAAGGCATGGTTGCGACGGACGAGCCGCTGGCCTCGGCCGTTGGCGTCGAAATCCTCAAGCGCGGGGGTAATGCCGTTGACGCCGCCGTGGCGACGGCGTTTGCGCTGGCGGTAGTCGAGCCGGCTGCGGGGAATATCGGCGGGGGCGGGTTCATGCTGGTGCGGCTCGCCGATGGACGGACGAGCTTTTTCGACTACCGCGAGAGGGCGCCCGGTGGGGCATCGCGGGACATGTATATCCGCCCCGACGGAAAGCTTGATAACGAAGGCTCGACGATCGGATACCGGTCCGTGGCCGTGCCCGGCACAGTAGCGGGGCTGGAACTCGCGCTCAGAACGCACGGAACGATGAAGCTCGCCGAAGCGGTGGGGCCGGCGATCCGCCTGGCGGAAGAGGGTTTTCCTGTCAGCGAGAAACTTGCGCGCCAGCTCGAAGGGGAGCGGACAGAATTGCAGCGATTCTCGGTGAGCCGGCGGATTTTCCTGCGCGATGGGCAGATGTACCGGGCGGGCGAGATTTTGCGGCAGCCGGAGCTGGCGGCAACTCTGAAGCGAATTGCGCGAAATGGGGGCGCGGAGTTTTACCGCGGAGAGACGGCGCGGATGATCGCGGACGACATGGCGCGGCTCGGCGGGCTGATCACGATGGAAGACCTCGCGAACTACAAGCCAAAGATTCGCGAAGTACTGCGCGCCTCGTACGAACAGGATGGACACAAGTGGGACGTGATCACCTCCCCGCCGCCCAGCTCGGGCGGCGTGGCGATGATCGAGGCGCTGAATATGCTGCAGGGCGTGCCGCTGCAGGGCTGGGACGACGCGGACAGCGTGCACCGCGTGGCGGAAGTGATGCGAAGAATTTTTGCCGACCGCGCGGCGTATCTGGCGGACCCTGATTTTTCGAATGTGCCGGTGGCGGGGCTCACCGACCCCTGCTACGCAAAAGAAGTCGCGGCCACGATTGATCCACAGCGCGCTTCGTCGAGCCAAGTGGTGCGCGCCGGGCAGCCCCATACGTGCGGAGCGGCCCCCGCGAGCGGTGCGCACCAGCCGGAGAAGCCGCAAACCATCGTCAGCCTCGGCGAAGGCCCGCACACGACGCACTTTTCCGTAGTGGATGCGGCGGGCAATGCCGTGGCTTCGACGACCACGCTGAACGACAGCTACGGTTCGCACGTGACTTCGACGGCGGGGTTTCTGCTGAATGACGAAATGGATGATTTCACAACGCAGCCGGGCGTGCCGAACGCGCTTTTCGGGCTGATACAGTCGGATGCGAATGCCATTGGGCCGGGCAAGCGGCCGCTGAGCTCGATGACGCCGACGATCCTGCTGCGCGACGGCAAGCTCAGCTTCGTGACGGGCTCGCCGGGAGGGCCGACGATCATCTCGGTGACGCTGCTGAGCGTGCTGAACTGGATGCGGCTGGGAATGGAAGCCCAGGCCGCGATCAACGCGCCGCGCTTTCACCACCAGTGGCTCCCGGACCGAATCCTGCTGGAAAAGACTTTTCCGGCAGGCATCGAGCAAGCGCTGCAGGCGCGGGGACACAAGACCAGGCGGCAGGGGCACATCGGTCTTGTGAACGCCATCGGCATCGATCCGCAGACGGGCGAGCGGCTGGGCGCGGCCGACCCGCGCGACAATGGCTCCGCGCAGGGATACTGAAGACGATGCAACGGCTCCTTTCGACGTACCAATTCGTCTCGCGGAGGCTCACCCCGGAGATGCTTGGGCAGGTGGCGGATGCGGGATTCCAGGGCGTGGAAATCTTTTGCGCAAGGAGCCACTTCGATTACCACACGGCGCAGGAGATTAGCGAAATCGCGCGCGTGCTTACGGACCGGAGACTCACGCTTACTTCGCTGCACGCGCCGACGAGCCGTGACCTGGGGCCCGCGCGCGAGGGTGGTTTGCCGCTGTCGCTATGCGAGGTGGAGCGCGTGCGGCGGATCGAGGCGATGGACGAATACAAGCGGGCGATCGACGTGGCGGAGATTCTGCCGTTTCCGCTTCTCGTGATGCACCTGGGCGGCCCGCGGGAGACGGCCGATCCGCGCAAGCGCGATGCGGCGTTCAGCTCGCTGGAACACCTGATGCTCCACGCGAAGCATGTCGGCGTGACGCTTGCGATCGAAAACACGATGAGCGAGATGGGCGATCCAGCGTACCTGCGCCAATTCGTGGACGAAACGCGGCTCACGGGATTGCGGCTTTGCTTCGATACGGGCCACGCGCATCTCGCCGACGGCCCGGCCGAGGAGCGCCTGGAAAAATGCTTTGGGCCAATGCGCGACCTGGTGGCCACGGCGCACGTTCACGACAACCACGGCGAGAAGGACGAGCATCTGCCGCCCTTTGAAGGGTCGCTGGACTGGAAGGCCGCGGCCAATCTTCTCCAATCGGCGCCGGTGAAGCCGCTGCCGATGGTGCTGGAATTGAAGGAGCAGACGGGGCCGGAAGCGAAGCCGCTGGCGGCGCAACTCGAAGCGGCGCGGCGCGCAGCGGACCAATTCGAGAAAACTTGGCAGGCGAAGCAGTGAGCGGACCCAGGAAGAGAGCATGAGCGTAATCACGATCGAACAGGCGGGAAACTACGACGGGCAGGAAGTGACCCTGCGTGGGTGGCTCTACAACCTGCGCCAGTCGGGGAAGCTGCTCTTTCCGATCTTCCGGGACGGCACGGGGATCATCCAGGGCGTGTGCGCGCAGAAAGAGCAGCCGGAAGCGTTCGAGGCGCTGCACGGGCTGACACAGGAATCGAGCGTCATCGTGACGGGAAAGATTCGCGCGGAAAAGCGCGCGCCGGGCGGCTACGAAATCGGGGTAACGAAACTCGAAATCGTGCAGCGAGTCGCGGACAGCGATCCCTACCCCATCCAGCTCAAAGAGCACGGCGTGGATTTTCTGCTGGACCGCCGGCACCTTTGGATTCGCACGCCGCGGCAGGTGGCCATCCTGCGCATCCGCGCGGAGGCCATTCGCTCGGCGCGCGCGTTCATGGACGGCCAGGGCTACACGCTGACGGACGCGCCGGTGTTCACGCCGGCGGCCTGCGAAGGCACGACAACGCTTTTCGAAGTGAAATACGTTGACGATCAGAAGGCCTACCTGACGCAGTCGGGGCAGCTCTACGTCGAAGCCACGGCGATGGCGCTGGGCAAGGTCTATACATTTGGGCCAACATTCCGGGCGGAAAAATCCAAGACGCGGCGGCACCTGACCGAATTCTGGATGCTGGAGCCGGAAGCCGCGTACGCGGACATCAACGACATGATGGCGCTGGCCGAGGGGCTGGTGAGCCATGTCGTGCAGTCGGTCCTGAAGAACCGCACGCGCGAACTCGAAATGCTGAAGAGGGATACGGCAAAGCTCGCCAGCGTGAAGCCGCCCTTCCCGCGGATGAGCTACGACGAAGCGATCGAAGTGTTGCAGAAGAGCGGCAACCCGGCGAAACACGGCGACGACTTCGGCGGCGACGAGGAGACGGTTCTTTCAAGCCAGTACGACCGGCCGGTGATCGTGCACCGCTACCCCGCGGCGATCAAGGCGTTCTACATGCAGCCGGACCCGCAGCGGCCGGACCTGGCTCTGGGCTTCGATATGCTCGCGCCGGAGGGCTACGGCGAGATCATCGGCGGCGGGCAGCGCATTCACGATTATGACCTGCTGCTCAAGCGGCTGCGGGAGCACAACCTGCCGGAAGAGGCGTTCCAGTGGTATCTCGATCTGCGGCGTTACGGGAGCGTGCCGCATGCAGGCTTCGGGCTGGGGCTGGAGCGCACGGTCGCGTGGATTTGCGGAACGGAGCACATCCGCGAAGTGATTCCCTTCCCGCGCATGATTTACCGGGTTTACCCTTAGAGACGCTCTATGGGACTTCGTATGCCACAAAAGATCCGCATCATTGGAGTGCCCATGGACCTCGGCGCGAGCCGCCGCGGCGTGGACATGGGGCCTTCCGCGCTGCGCGTTGCGGGATTGCAGGCGCGCATCAAGCAGCTTGGCCACCAGGTAGAAGATATGGGCAACATCCCGGTGAAGCAGGCCGAGGAACAGCACTACGGCGAAAAACGCGCCAAATACCTGAATGAAATTGCGGAGACGTGCAAGGAACTCGCGCAGACGGTGCAAAAGTCGCTGGAGGAAGGTTTGCTGCCGTTGGTGCTGGGCGGCGACCATTCCATCGCCGTGGGCGCACTCTCCGGCGTATCCGCGCACTTCCGAGTGAGCGAAAAACATATCGGATACATCTGGCTGGACGCGCACGGGGACATGAATACGCCGGAGTCTTCGCCCTCGGGCAACATTCACGGGATGCCGCTGGCTTCCGTGATGGGCTATGGCGCGCCGGAGCTGGTGGAGCTGCTCGGGTTCAAGCCGAAGGTGGAGCCGCAGAACGTGGTGCTGGTGGGCGTGCGCGATCTTGACGCTCAGGAGAAGCGCCTGGTAAAGAAGTCCGGCGTGCACGTCTTCACCATGCGCGACATTGACGAGCGCGGCATGCGCGAAGTGATGAGCGACGCCATCAAGTTTGCCACCGACGACACGGACGGCATTGCCGTGAGCCTGGACATGGACTTTGTGGACCCCTCGGACGCGCCGGGCGTGGGAACGCCGGTGCGCGGCGGCGTGACCTACCGGGAGTCGCACCTGGCGATGGAGATGATCGCGGACACGGAATCGATGGTGTCGCTCGAGGTCGTGGAGATCAATCCGGTGATTGACGAGCACAATCGGACGGCGCTGCTGGGCGTCGAGCTGGTGTGCTCGGGGCTGGGAAAGAAGATTCTGTAGAGGCCAGATGACGACAAACGAAAAAAAACGGCTGCGGGTGGGCGTGCTTTTTGGAGGGCGTTCGGGCGAGCACGAAGTTTCGCTGGCCTCGGCGGCGTCGGTGATCCGCGGGCTGGACCCCGACAAGTACGAAGCGGTCCCCATCGGAATCACCAAAGAGGGGCACTGGCTTGCCGGGGTAGGCGCGCAAAAGATGCTGCCGGAAATTCTGCGGACGGGGCAGCGCGTGACGATGACCGCGGACCCCACCGACCCGGCGCTCGTGCCGCTCGACCGCAGCGGCGGCGGCCAGCGCATGGATGTGGTCTTTCCGGTACTCCACGGCACGTTTGGCGAGGACGGCACCGTGCAGGGCTTACTCGATCTGGCAGGGCTTCCATTTGTGGGTGCGGGTGTGCTCGGCTCGGCCATCGGGATGGACAAGGACGTATCCAAGCGCCTCTGCCAAGCGGCAAGGATTCCCGTCGTCCCCTGGCTGACTGTGGCGCGCCCGGACTGGGAGCGCGACCGCAAGCGCCTTCAACGCGCGATCGAGAAGAAATTCCGGTACCCGGTATTCGTCAAACCGGCGACGCTGGGCTCCTCGGTGGGTATGAGCAAGGCGCATTCCCGGGCGGAGCTCGGCCCGGCGCTCGATCTGGCGGCTGAGTTCGCGATGAAAATCCTGGTCGAGCGGTCGGTCAGCGCGCGAGAAATCGAAGTCTCCGTGCTCGGGAACTCCGACCCGAAAGCTTCTGTACCCGGCGAGATCGTGCCGCACCGGGAGTTTTACGACTACGCGGCCAAGTATCTGGAAGAGGGGACGCAACTCCTGATTCCGGCGAAGCTCAGAGCAGGCCAGGTTCGAAAGTTTCAGGACCTGGCGGTGCGCGCATTCCGCGCGTTGGAGCTCTCGGGAATGGCGCGAGTGGACTTTTTCCTCGAGAAGCGCAGCGGAAAGATCTATCTCAACGAAGTGAACACCATCCCGGGCTTCACTTCAATCAGTATGTATCCCAAGCTCTGGGAAGCGAGCGGAATCCCCTTCACGGAGCTGATTGACCGGCTCATCACCCTGGCTCTCGAGCAACACCGGGAAAAAACCCGTACCAAATACGCAATTGAGCTCCCCGAAGGCGCGGGCGGCGCACTCCAAGCCTGACGCCTCACCCCTGTACCAAAACTTTCACGGTCTGAGTACAAAGGAGTGGAGGCCAAGCCGCGCATTCCGAAGCGCCTCACGGTACACTAATGCCCTTGTGCTCACGCGATTGAGACTCCGATGAAGATCTCCCGATTCTTTGTGTTTCTCGGCATCGTGTTCGTCGTGGCCCTGCTGATCTACATCTACACGGCGCCGCACGGCACGGACATCCCGCTAAAGGGCATCCTGGACGGCAACGAAGTAATCGTCAGCGCGAAGATCACGGGCCGCATTGAGCGGCTCCTGGTGGAAGAAGGCAGCGAGGTGAAGGCCGGCCAGCTTGTGGCTGAGCTGGATTCCGCGGAACTCACCGCGCAGCGCGATTCGGCCGACGCCATGATCCGGAGCTTTGCTGCGCAGGTACGGCAGGTTCAGAGCGCGTGGGGGCTGACCGACGAGCAGACAACGGCGCAGATCGGCCAGTCCGCCGCCACTCTCACGTCCATCCAGTCCCAACTGGAAGCTGCCCACGCGGATCTGACCAAGAACGAGCTGGACCAGAAGCGCATCCAAAGCCTATTCGAAGCGGGCGTGGCCACGGCGCAGGACAAAGATCATGCGGACGCGGCACTGCGCTCTTCGCGGGCCACGGTGCGGTCGCTGGAAGACCAGGTGAAAGCACAGGAGGCTGGGCTGGCACTGTCGCGGGCAAATCGGAAACAACTGTCCGTCCAGCAGAGTGCGCTGGCCTCCATGCAGGCGCAACTGGCGCAGGCGCGCGCGTCGAAGGCCGAGGCGGAAACGAGACTGGGCTACACGAAGATCTACGCGCCGCTCGACGGCATTGTGTCCGTGCGCGTGGCCAGGCAGGGCGAAGTCGTGCAGCCGGGCGCCCCGATTGTCACGATTGTGGATATTGACCACCTGTGGGTGCGCACCGGTGTGGAAGAGAGCTACGTGAATACGATTCAGTTCGGGCAAAAGCTGCGCGTGAAGCTGCCCTCGGGGGATGTCATCGAAGGCAGTGTGATTTTCAAGGGCGTCGAGAGCGAATTTGCCACGCAGCGAGACGTGAGCCGCACGAAACGCGACATCAAGACGTTCGCGATTAAAGTGGCGGTGCCCAATCCCGGCCGGCGGCTTTTCGCCGGGATGAGCGCCACCGTGCTTTTGCCGCAGCCGGCGAAAGACAAGAGTTGGTGGACGCGCCCTTGAATCATTGGACCAAGGAATTTCGCATTTCCCGTGAAACAGAAAGCGCGAAGCTGAGTGCATAGCGATGAACGCAATTGAGGTCGAAAAGCTGACCAAGCGATTCGGCGACTTCACGGCGGTGGATGAAGTCAGCTTCGCCGTGGCGGAGGGCGAGATTTTCGGCCTGCTGGGGCCGAACGGCGCGGGCAAGACGACGTTGATCCGCATGCTGACGACGCTCACGCCGCCGACCTCGGGATCCGCGCGGGTCGCCGGGCACGACATCGTGAAGGATGCCGACGGCGTGCGCCACGCCATTGGCGTCATCCCGCAGGCGCTGACCTCGGACCCGGAGCTGACGGCGCGCGAAAACATACTCATCCACGCGAAGCTCTACGGGGTGCCTGCGGCACAGCGCGGCAAGCTGTGCAAGGATTTGTTGTCGGCGATGAACCTCAGCGAGTTCACCAACCAGCTCGTGCGCAATTTCTCCGGTGGAATGCGCCGGCGTCTGGAGATCGCCCGCGGGCTGGTGCATTCGCCGCGGATTCTTTTCCTCGACGAACCGACGACGGGCCTCGACCCTGTTTCCCGCACGAGCGTGTGGGAGATGATCATGAGGCTCAAGGAGAGCTCCGGGCTGACGATTCTGCTGACGACGCATTACATGGACGAAGCCGATAAGTTGTGCGAGCGCATCGCCATCGTGGATCACGGCAAAATGGCCGCTCTGGACACGCCCACGCAGCTCAAGGACAGCGTCCCGGGCACGGACGTGGTCGAAGCGGAATTCACCAACGCGCAGGCGGACTGGGCCGGATGGATGGAACAGCTCCGGCAACTCCCCAAGGTGGGAAGCGTATCCGAACACGATGGAGCCGTGCATATCATGTCCGACAGCGGCCCGGAGACGGTTGCGGCGCTGATGGAGCGCGCCAAGGCGCGCGGCATTACGGTGAAGCGAGTGAGCGTGCAGGGCACGACGCTCGACGACGTTTTCCTGCACTACACGGGGCGGCAATTGCGCGACGTGGTGCGCAGCGCATCGCAACTGGACATCAGTCACCTCTATAAATAAGCGCGAATGAAGCTGGGGCTCAATTTCGAACGCATCGCGGCGATCATCGAGCGCGACATGCGGAAATTCCTCCGCAGCCCGGCGCTGATGGTCAGCTCCATGGTGTTTCCGATGATGCAGCTCATCGTGCTCGGCTACGCCTTCGGCGGAAAGATCAAAAACATCGACGTGGCGCTGGTGGATGAGGACCGCACGGCCGAATCGCGGGTGCTTCGCGAGCGGCTGAACTCCATCGAAGCAGGGCCCAAGACATTTGCCATCACGGAATACTCCTCGCTGTCGGATGCCGACACGGACCTGCGCGCGGGGCTCGTCCGCGCGGTGATCCACATTCCGTACGGCTACTCGCGGCGCGTGCTGCAGCACGACCGCCCCCAAATCGGCTTCATCGAGGACAATACGGACAATTTCGTCAGCTCGCAGGTGCTCGAGCGCGTGCAGCAGATCACCGCCTCGCTGAACGCGCCGCGGCTTGCTGAGCGATTGCCGGGCGCGATTGACCTGCGCATTGTGGAGATTTATCCGTACATCGAATACATCAAGTACCTGCTGGCCGGCTCGATTTCGATGGCCATTTTCATCGCGGCGATGATCGGCGGCGGCATCGTCTTCATTGACGACAAGGCGCGCGGGCTGCACGAAGGCTACCTCGTCACGCCGATCAGCAAAGCCGAATTGGTGCTCGGACTGAATTTCGCCGGAGCCATCAAAGGCATGATGGCCGGGCTGACGATCACGCTGATTGGCGGGATGCTGTCGGGGATTGAGCGGCTGTGGGAGCCGGTGCGGCTTTTCTATCTGCTGCTGGTGCTCGCGGCGGCCTCGCTGGCGATGATGAGCTTCATGTTTCTGGTGATGGTGCGGGTGAGCGACCCGTTGGTGCCGCGCGCGATCTTCGGCGTTCTGAATACGCTGCTTTTTTTTCCGTCCGGAGCCATCTACCCGCCCGAGGGATTCCCCGTGTGGCTGCGGTGGATCTCCGTCATTGATCCCTTCACCTATGCGGTGCACGCATTGAAAAACCTGCTGCTGAAAAATACGGGTTTCGAAGGCATTTACTTCGATGTTGGCATCTTGTTAGGCTTCTCCGTGCTGCTGATCGGCGGCACGATCGCGCTTTTCCAGCGGCAGCTCTGAAATGCGTGCCGCGAGGTCCGCCCATGTTCATGCTTGAAACTCCGCCGGATCCGCGGGCGAAATCGCGTCGGCTCGCATGGATGGTCCTGTCGGGTGTCGTGGTGCTCGCGCTGCTTGCCTGGTGGAGTTTCCGTTTCTATCCGGAGAAGAAAGCGGCGGAGAAATTTTTCGACGCCGTGGTGGCCGGGGACATGGTGCGCGCGTATCAAATCTGGAAGCCGGCGCCCAGTTATACGATGCAGGATTTTCTGGCCGACTGGGGGCCCAACGGCTACTACGGCCCGGTAAAGAGCTATGAGATCGTAAAGGCCAGCTTGCCGCGCGGCGGGAGCGGCGTGATCGTGTCCGTGAATATCAGCCCCTTCGCTCCATTGCCCCCCGCGAATGACATCGAGAAACACCGGCGCACGCGCACGGTGAGTGTCTGGGTGGAATCGAAGGATAAGTCCTTTACGTTCCCGCCATGAGATTGGCCGTAGCGGAAGCTCCCGCCTGTGCGTGGATTCCTGCTTGATCTGACCGAACAGGGATGCGCTGACCAATTTCTATGCTAGCGAAGATCGTCGAGCGCTGCGGCCAGCTCTTTCGGACTTACAATGGCTGTTCCAAGTTTGCCGACAACGACGCCGGCCGCGGTATTCGCGAGCACTGCGGCGTCGGGAAGTGAAGCGCCGGCCGCGACCCCCAGAGAAAGCACGGAAAGCACAGTGTCTCCCGCGCCGGTGACGTCAAAGACCTGGCGCCCGCTGGCGCTGCTTTCCACGCCGGGTCGGCCGACGCGGGCGTAACTCACTTCGAAACTCGTCGCCGGCACGTGAACGTGGCGCGGCGAGCTTTCTTCGAACACGCTCATTCCCTTTTCGCCGCGGGTGATGACGACCGCGGCGCAGCCAAAATGGGCCAGCAGCGCGCGCCCGGCTTCTTCCACGGATTTTTCTTCGGAGAGGGAGCGCGTCACGAAAAAGCCCGCTTCTTTCGAGTTGCAGACGATGGCTCGGGCGCCGCGATAGGCATACAGCCGCGACGTCTTGGGCTTCACGAACACGGGAACCTTCAGCCGATGGCATGCCCCCAGGACGCGGTCGGCGAGCGCATCGGTGATGAGCCCTTTGTCGTAATCGGAGAGGACGAGCAAGTCGAGCCGGCGCAAGGACGCGAGGAGGCGCCGGACGAGCGCTTCTTCGGTTTCCTTCCGCAAAGGCTCGCGCCGCTCGTGGTCCACGCGGACAACCTGCTGGTGGCGGGCAATGATGCGGGTCTTCACCGTGGTGAGGCGCTGGGGGTCGGCGATCACGCCGCGGTCGCCGATCCCGGCGTCACGAAGGCACTTGCTCAGGGCGGAGCCGGGCTCGTCCTTTCCCGTTGCGCCAAACAGTTCCACGCGGGCGCCGAGCGCCGCAAGATTCGCCGCCACATTTCCTGCACCGCCGAGGCACTCGCTCTGCTCGACAAAATCCACCACCGGCACGGCCGCCTCGGGCGAGAGGCGCGTCGCCGTGCCCCACAGGTAGCGATCGAGCATCAGGTCGCCGAAAACGCCGGCGCGCCTTCCCCGCAAACGGCCCAGCAATCGCTTCAAACGGGGAACGGAATCGGCGAGGAGAGAGGTCATGTGCAGCTATTCCGGGGCGATGGTCGCTTCCTCGGGAAGCATGACGGGGATTTCATCCTTGATTGGATAGACGCGCCGGCAGGTGGCGCACTTCAGACCGGCGCCGTCGGGCGTGAGTTTCACCGGAGTTTTGCACTCCGGGCAAACAAGAATGTCGAGCAGGTCCTGGCTGATGGGCATGGTCTTTTCCCTGCGGTAATGTCGCTTGAGAGTTGTCTCAATGCGCTTTGCGACTCTAGCAGACGATGTTTGCGCAGAGCAACCTCGCGCCGGCCGCTACAGACCTTTTGCGAGACGGTATTCGCGGACGAGGGCGGCGACGTCGCGGTGCTCGCCGTCCACGGCGTAGTTGAGGCGGCGCATGTCCTCGGCGGTGATTCTTCCGGCGAAGTCCGCGAGAGCAGCACGAAGCTGCGGAAAGCGGGCGAGCGTCTCCTGACGGACGATGGGAACTGCGTCGTAGGGCGGAAAATAGTGGCGGTCGTCTTCAAGAGCCACAAGATCCAGCGCGGCGATGAGGCCGTCGGTGGAGTTGCCGGCGACGATGTCCACCTGTTTTTCCTTCAAGGCGCGGTACAGGAGCCCGAGGTCCATGACGCGCGGCGGCTTGGCGAACTGGAGGCCATACCGCTCGGCCCAGCCGCGAAAGCCGTCCGGGCGCTCGAGAAATTCATACCCCACGCCGGCGCGCCAGCGATGCGCGCGCGGGACAATCTCCGAGATGGTGCGCAAATGGTTCTGGCGGGCATCGTCGCCGCGAATCACCATCGCAAAGGTATTTTCGAAGCCGAGCGGCTCGGTCACTTCGAAATGGAACTGCTCCCCATAGGCCTGTTTGACGCGCTGATAGACCGCCGCGGAATCGCCGCCGGGTTTTTCTCCGAGCACCGCCGTGAGCGCTGTGCCGGTGTATTCAACGTACAAATCGAGATCGCCGGCGCGCAACGCTTGATGGCAGATCTGCGTGCTGCCGAGATTGCTTTTCCGCTCGACGCGGATTCCGGTGCGTGCCTCGATATGCTGCGCGAGGAGTTCGGCGAGAACAACCTGCTCGGTGAAAAACTTCGAGCCGATAACGATGTGATCGGCGCGCCGTGAACGGCAGCCCGGGGAAAGGAGCAAGAGAGCGGCCGGGACGAGGTACGCGGTGCGTCGCATCTCAAGCCGCTTTCAACCGCCGCTCCGCCCAGCCGAGCGCGAGATCCGCCGCGACGGCAAGGAGCGCCGCAGGAACCGCGCCCGCGAGAATGACGGCATTGCTCACCATGGCCACGCCGCGAAAAATAAACGATCCCAGGCCGCCTGCGCCGATCGCCGCGGCGATGGTCGCCACGCCGATGGTGATGACCGTGGCGGTGCGAATGCCCGCCAGAATCACGCCGAGCGACAGCGGCATGCGCACCCTCCAGAGAATCTGCTGCCGCGTCATGCCCATCGCTTCGGCAGCTTCGAGGACCGCGGGATCCACGCTCGCGAGACCCACGTAGGTGTTTCGGAGAATCGGGAGCAGCGCATACAGGACCAGCGCGACGACCGCCGTGCGCCGGCCAATCCCGCCGATAAACGGAATCGGGATGAGAAAGCCGAAGAGGGCCAGGCTCGGGACGGTCTGCAGGATGTTCGCGACGCCCAACGCGGCCCCTCGGAGCGCGCGGCGCTCCACCAGCGCCATGCCGAGCGGGAGACCGATCAGGATCGCAAAAAACATCGCCATGGCGACGATAGCGAGATGCTCCAGGGTGGCGGAGATAATCTCGCCATGGTGCTCGACGAAAAATGTCCAGGGTGTCATCGGACACCTCCAAGGCAAAGCATCTCAGGCAGCTCCGGAGGAAGCATTCAGGGCGGCGGCAAAAGCCTGCACCTCGGGATGCGCGATTTTCAAGAATTCCTGCGCGGGAGCCACTGCAACAAGCCGCCCCGCCGCCATCAAGGCGATGCGCGTTCCGAGCAGGAGCCCTTCCCGAACGTCATGCGTCACAAAGACAATTGTTTTCCCAAGCCGCCTCGCGAGGGCGCGGAATTCGCGCTGCAATTCGGCGCGCGTCACCGGGTCGAGCGCGCCGAACGGTTCGTCCATGAGAAGGATCGCCGGGTCCGCCGCCAGCGCGCGCGCCACGCCGACGCGTTGCCGCTGCCCGCCAGAGAGCTCGCGCGGCCGGCGCGCTGCAAACTCCGCTGGGTCCAGGCCGACCAGCCGCAGCATCTCTTCTACGCGGCTCTTCACCCGCGGGCCATCCCAGCCCTCGAGGGCAGGCACAAGCCCTATGTTCTCGGCCACCGTGTAATGGGGAAAGAGGCCGCCCTCTTGAATGACGTACCCCATCTCGCGCCGGAGCCGGATGGGATCCCAAGCGGTGGTCGCGCGCTCGCGAACGCGGACTTCGCCGGCCGAAGGCACCAGCAGGCGATTGATCAAGCGCAGCAGGGTGGTCTTTCCGGCTCCGCTGCGGCCCAGGAGAACGATGGTTTCGCCTGTGGAAATCTCGAGCGACACACCAGCCACGATCGCGCGCCCGTTCACCTGCCAGGTCACATCTTTGAATACGATTGCCTTATCGGCGGATGACATTGCTCCCCTCGATTTCGCCATCCTTTCGATTGACTTGCACCGGGCTGGGGGGTCATTCTACTGTCTCCCTCCCTCTCGCGTAGCAAGATTCGGCTGAATCCTTCAGGCAGGGCAGGCATCCAACTCGGAGGGGAAAACGCCATGGGAGTCCTCGCCACTGCGGTTCGTATCCGCCACGATCTTCAGACGCGCCTGCTAGACGCGCGTGCGCGCACGGACGAGCTGTTTCAGATCGTCCGGCCGGAAGCGCTCTATGATCGCGCGATTGACGAGCGCCACCGAATTATTTTTTACCTCGGCCACGTCGAAGCGTTTGATTGGAACCTCCTCGCGCATCGCGCCTTCGGGCTGCGCTCTGTCCACCCTGCGTTCGACAAGCTCTTCGCCTTCGGCATTGATCCCGTGGACGGAGGGCTTCCCTCCGATAAGCCCAGCGACTGGCCGGCCCGTGAGGAAGTGGAGAACTACAACCGGCGGCTACGGGAAGAGCTCGACGCCACGATTGACCGCGCGCTGCAACGGCCCTCGGAGGGACATCCCCACCTCACCGCCATGCTCGAAGCGGCGATCGAGCACCGCCTGATGCACGCGGAAACGCTTGCTTATTTACTTCACCAGCTACCCGTGGAAAGAAAATTTCCGGGCCACGTCGGGCCCGCCTCCGTACGGGGACGCGTCAAGTGTCGGATGGTTGAGATTCTGGCGGGCCGGGCGATTCTTGGCATCCAGAAAGTGACGGGAGAGGAATTCGGCTGGGACAACGAGTTCGGCGAGCACGAAGTGGACGTTGCCGAATTTGCGATGGACGCCTGCAACGTTTCCAACGGCGATTTCTTGCAATTCCTCGAGGCCGGCGGGTACGAAAACCGGGCTCTCTGGAGCGCCGACGACTGGAGCTGGAAAGAGAAGGCCGGGGTGCGCCATCCGGCGTTCTGGAAGCGCGACGGTAATCTGTGGATGCACCGGGCCATGTTCGGTGAAATTCGCCTCCCGCTCGAATGGCCCGCGTATGTGAGTCACGCCGAGGCTTCGGCCTACGCGAAATGGCTGGACCGGAAGCTTCCCACGGAAGAGCAGTTCCACCGGGCGGCATACGGCACGCCGGAAGGACTCGAGCGCAACTATCCGTGGGGCGAGGAAGCGCCCGGCGAGAGGCACGGTAATTTTGATTTTCACCGGTGGGATCCTGCTCCGGTGGGATCGCATCCGGCGGGGGCAAGTGCGTTCGGCGTGCAGGACCTGGTCGGAAACGGCTGGGAATGGACGCGCACCGTGTTCGGTCCGTTTCCCGGCTTCGCTCCAGCCCCGTTTTATCCGGGATATTCCGCAAATTTCTTTGACGGCAAGCACTACGTCATGAAGGGCGGCTCACCGCGAACGGCGGCCTGCATGCTGCGTCGGTCGTTCCGGAACTGGTTCCAGGGCCACTACCCGTATGTGTACGCGACGTTTCGCTGCGTCGAAGATTGAATCCTGGCCCTTGGGAGCCACACGATGCTGCTACAGACCCTTCCAGCGCGACACGTGTCGGAATTCGCGGCCGATGTCCGCGAAAGCCTGACCAAACCCTTCGAGCGGGAGCTTCCCTCGAAATATCTATACGACGAAGTGGGTTCCGCGCTTTTCGAAACGATCTGCGTCCTGCCGGAATATGGCCTCACGCGCGCGGATGCGCGGCTGCTGGAGCGGCACGCGGATAAGATTGTCGGCAGGCTGCCGTTGCCCGTGCTGGTCGCGGAGCTCGGCAGCGGGAGCGGCAAGAAGACGCGGTGGATCCTCGAATCCCTATCGCGGCACCAGCGAACCCATTACTTCCCGATTGAAATATCTCCTTCGGCCCTGGCCGCGTGCGAAAAAGAGCTCGGGCACATAGATTTGGTCAGCATCCTCGGGTATGAGCGGCCCTACCTGGAGGGCCTCCAAGCCGCGGCGCAACGCCGAGGGGACGGCGAACATCTTCTCGTGCTTTTCCTGGGCAGTACCATCGGGAATTTCGATCGCGACGCAGGCGAAGAATTTCTGCGCGGGGTTCGCACCACCCTCTCTCCGGGCGATGCCCTGCTCCTGGGAACGGACCTGGTAAAACCTGTCACGAGAATGATTCTTGCCTACGAGGATCCGGCGGGGGTCACGGCGGCTTTCAACCTGAATCTCCTTGCGCGCATGAACCGAGAACTGGGCGCCGATTTCGATCTTGCCTCGTTCCGCCACGAAGCGCGTTGGAACGCGGCGGAGCGGCGCATCGAAATGCACCTGCGTTCAACCTGCCGGCAGACCGTCCGTATTCCGGCGGCGGGGCTGCGCGTCATGCTGCAGGAGAATGAGACCCTCTGGACAGAAAGCTCCCACAAGTATTTTCCAGCGGAAGTGATCGAGATGGCCGCCCGCACGGGCTTCCGGTGCGAAGCGCAGTGGATTGATGAGGAGTGGCCGTTCGCGCAGAACCTGCTCTTCGCGGAATAGAGATTGGTCGGGGCGCGCCCTAGCGCCATTGCGGCGAGAACTCTTCTTGCATGCTTTCTGGCGGATTCAGCCCTGCCGACGCGAGTGGACAAGACCGCACACCGGGCAGGTGTGCATTTCTTCCACGAGGCCGCCAAGCTTGGGATCGGCCTGGGCAGCTTCCCCCGCATTCGTCGGTTCGACAAGCTTCTCGGCGTGATGATTCATGTCCACGCCGCACTCTGGGCACTTCATTTTTCCTGAACCCTTCACCGGCATTGTCCCTCCTTGGCTACTCCAGCGCGATGCTCTCGCGGCCGTAACGCAGGGTTTTTCCCATCCACATCAGTTCCTTGAGGAATTTGTCGATTCGGCGGGTAAAGGACGCATCTTTCAGCGAGCCGTCTTCCGCAAAGACGTCCCTCACGTTCGAAAAATTCACATCCCAGAATATTGTCACCAGGCCGAGCTCGCGCAGGACCGGGAGCAGATTCTGAATCGAGCGAACGCCGCCAAACGGCCCCGCGGAAACGCCGGCGATTCCGACGGCCTTGTGGACGTATTCCTTCAGGCAGCTGTCGAGAACGTGCTTCAGCAGGCCCGAATAACCGTGATTGTATTCCGGTGAGACGATCACCAGCGCATCCGCGCGGTTCATCTTTTCGGAAAATACGGGGTCCTTGACAGCTTCTCCAGCGTCATCCAGCCGCAAGGTCAGCTTGGCGATGTCGATGAGCTCCGTTACCACACCGGGACGCTTGGCCACTTCCTGCACCATCAGCCGCGCCGCGTGCTCGCTCATGCGTCCCTTGCGCACCGTGCCGAGAATCACCGGGATAAAGAGAGGGCGTTGCCCGTCCATTGAATCCTCCAGAGAAACGAGACCGCCGGGTGGCGGCTTAAAACGATTCGATGCGCCAGACCAGCCTCGCCGACCAGGTTTTTGGCGCGGTGAGGAGGGGATACCAGACAGCGAGGATTTGCGAGCCCTGGTAGACCCGCTCAAAGCCTTCTTCGGATTCGGACACGGTCTCGATCGGCGCGACCCAGAATTCCTTCGCTTCGGGCGCATGGAGCGCCACGCGGACGCGCTGCCATCCATCTTCCATCCGCAGCATCGGCCCCGGAACGGCGCCGCCCCAGCGAAGCGGCTGGCGGCCTTCCGGCGTCTCAAAGAAGCGGTCCGGCTCGTTCGGAGCCAGAAGGTTCACGATGGATTCGAGCCCGACGGCGAGCGGCCGCGCCGGAGAGTGCTTGCATTTCACCGCGATCTCGCAGGCGACCTCGCAACCGCGCGGCGCCGCCCCGAAGGAAAATCGTTTTGTTACCTCGAGCGCCTCGAGCGTGGCATCTTCCACGGCTGCGGTAAGCGTATCTTCCCGAAACAATTCCGCCCCGTGCGCCTGGGACTCTCGCACGGCATATTCCCCCGCGGCGAAGGATGCGTTCTCTCCGAGCTGAAGGGCCGCGTAGTCGGACTGCGGGCGGGAGGCGTCGAAGATCATCACGCGGAAGGCGTGCCGCGGCCAGCGGTCATACTTCAGATAGCGCTCCAGACCCGGTTCTTTCACCCGCGTTTGCTCGTGGATGGAGGCCACGCCGCCGGACGCGCCGGAGGACGCGCTGGCGAGCCGCGCATGATACTCCTCGCGGCGGCGCATGACGGAATTGACGAGCGTGGCCGAAGCAGCGCGGAAATCGAACGCCGCCAGCGTCCCTCCGTCGGAGGGCTTCAGCAATCCGAGATATTCCGGCGAGGAAAAAATCAGCTCCTGCGCCCCATCGGCGTCATAGTCCGCCGCCTCAACCCGCGGGTGCAGCCCTCCTCGTGAATGGCGGCCGGCGATGGTTTCCGCCTGGATCAGCTCGCGCCAGAGAGCTGTGCGCAGGTGGGGCGCGTAAATCCCGCCGAAAATGCCGTGCCAGTAGGCATCGTTGCACTGTGCGCGGAGCAGATGCGTGCGCGCTTGCGCCATCTCTGCCGCGGCGCGCGTGCCCGCGCGGCGGCGAGGGGCTTGCGCGAGCTTTGCCGACACGCGCAACATTTTCTTGTTCAGCAGGTTGGCTTCCGCGTATTTCCGGAAGAAACCGCGCCAGGAGCCGCCGCGCAGAAACGCCAGCACATCTGGGCGCGCCTGAAATTCGTTCCGGATGGCGTGGAGCCGCTGCCGCGTGCCCGTCGGCAAAACCCACTCCATCATCTCGCTGTACGACGCCGTCGGGAGGTCGGCGCGGCCGAGCGGCGCATGATCAGCAAAGTATTCAGCCGGAGTGGATACGGCGAGCCAATTCGCGTTCTTCTCCAGAGCCTGGAAAAAATCTTCCAGCCAGCCGTCTCGGAAACAGTGATCGTAGGTTCCCGGCCACACGCCGAATTTCTCGCAGTCATCGCCCATCGCGGCCATTCCGCCGGAATGCGCGCCGGCGGCTTCGCGCAGAAAAGCGATCACCTCTTCGACCGCCCCGAACGGAATGAGGTAGCGCAGCGTTTTCAGACCCGGCAGAACCCTCACGGTCAGACCGCGGTCCTCGGCAACGTAATCGCCGAAAAGTTCTTGTGGTTCGAAACCCGCGGAGAGGAAGTGGATGTCGTCCACCAGCGTGTAGCTGGCGCCGGCCTCCGCAAGCACGGACGGGAGTTGAGGCTCCCACACGCGCTCGGCCAGCCAGGCGCCTGCGGGGCGCCGCCCGAAATGCTTTTCCAGGTACGCCGCCATCCGCGTTACTTGCTCCAGTTGGTCCGCCGGCGGTATGGACACGAGAATCGGCTCGTAGAAGCCGCCGCCGATCAGCTCGATCTGCCCGCGCAAGGCGAGTGCGCGAAGGCGGTCGAAGTATTCGGGATGGTGCGCCTCAATCCATTCCAGGAGTGGGCCGGAGTAATGCAGTCCGAGGCGCACCGCCGGGTGCTTTTCGAGACAATCGAGGAAGGGCAGGTAAGAGTGTTCGTAGGCCTGCTCCAGCACATTGCCGAAATTGCCGATGGGCTGGTGGGCATGGATCAGGAGGACGAGATGGAATTTGGGCCGCACGGAGACTCGCTTCCGCTGACCTGTGAATCATAACCTGTCTCGCAAGCCCTTACCCGGCCGATCTGCGGGCTGCGCCGAATCCGTTCAGGCCGATCCCGTCCCGGCCGGACTTGCTGATAGGATTCCACCGGGCGCGAGCAGGTGCCATTTCTGTCGCGCCGCGTGCCGCCAAATGCAACTCGATTGGAGCCAGGGAGCCCTCCGCGAAGGTTTGTGCTGCTACCGCAGCGGGAAGTTCTTCGCGGCGCATGAGCATTGGGAAAGTATCTGGCTCGCGGCGAAGGAACCGGAGAAAACATTTCTGCAAGGATTGATCCAGGTGGCTGCGGCGTTTCATCATTACCAGCGCGGGAATCGCGCGGGGACCGCTTCCCTGCTGCAGGCCGCGCTGCGGCGGCTGGAGCGTTACCCGGGCGTCTTCGGCGGGATTGCGGTTGATCCCCTGCGCGAAGAAATTCGCGCCTGGCTGGCCGCGCTGCAATCCGGAGCGGCGGATACCCCTCCCGCCTTCCCCGCGCTGCGCGGCGGCGGGTAATGTCCTAATTTGTGGTGCTGACAAAGCAGGAGTATAATGCCTTTTATGATGTCTAAATCTAAAACGCACGGAACATCGCTCGTTATCGGGTCGCTTGTTTGGGCATCTGCCTTCATCGCCACTGCTTTCTTATTTAAGGGCCATCCAGCCAAAGATTGGATTGAAGCAGCCCTCTTCATTGGAGCACTCACCTTTTTAGTGTGGAAACCCCAGCGGCTTGTCTGCGTCCGCTAGATAGATTCCATTTTTACCGCGCCAATTGATATTCGCGGCCTTTGGCTTGCCCATCACACGAGTTAGGACAGCACCAGGCGGCGCCGAAGATTGACACGCGGCGAGTGGTGTGAAAGGCTGGAGCCTCATTCGGTTCTTCCATGCGCGTCACAGCGAAAGGCGAATACGCAACCAAGGCCGTCCTGCACCTGGCGCTGCTTTATCCGGAAGTCGTCACCATCCAGGAGATCGCGCGGCGGCATCGCATTCCTCTCAAGTACCTCGAACACATCCTTCTGGAATTGAGGCGCGGCGGCGTGCTGGACAGCCGGCGCGGGGTGCACGGCGGCTACACCCTGGCGCGGTCGCCGGAGAAAATCACCGTGGGCGAGGTGCTCCGGGTCGTGGACGGCGATTTCACGCAATCCAGTTGTTCGGAGAACGAGGAATCCCGGGGATATGTCTGCCCGGAAACCGAGAGCTGCGGGCTGAAACAGGTGTGGCAGGATGTTCAGGAGGCGGTCGAAAAAATCCTCTTCGCCACGACCTTTGACGACGTGCGCAAGCGCACGCTTGGCGGCATGGCGCGCGGCGAAAGTTTGGCTCGGCTCGATCTCTAGGCCAATCCATCCAAAAAGAAAATGCGGCGTGCCTGGGCACGCCGCCAAAATCGAGCGCGAATCCGCGCCCGGATCGAGGATGTCTTAGACCTTCTTTGCGAACCAATCCGCGTTGATCGGCGTGAAGTTCTGCCACTTCTCCGGCAGGTCTTCCAGAGCAAAGATCGCGGTGACGGGGCAGACCGGCACGCACGCTCCGCAGTCTATGCACTCGGTCGGATGGATGTAGAGCTGCGTCTCGCTCTCGAAATTCGGCTCGTCCTTGCGCGGGTGGATGCAATCCACCGGGCAGACGTCCACACACGCGGTGTCCTTTGTGCCGATGCACGGTTCGGCAATCACGTAAGCCATCAGGAATCTCCTTTAGCGTGGTCCGGTCAAATCGGCGGCTTCTCCAGACGGAAGTCCTGCCGGCGAAACGGCTTTTATAGCACGTCTCCGCTGGGTGGAACAAGCCGACTCTCCTGATTCTACGCGGGGGGAATCAGATTCTCAAATCTATTGCCCCTGCCTCTTGCGGTCCGATAGGCTGCGGTGTCCATCTGTGCTATCGGTCTACGCTCTTTTCGCTGCGGTGTCCAGCGGTTTGTTGGACACTTGGCGGGTTTGGTGTCCGTCGGGGCGGGTCGGGGACCGGCAGGGTGGTGGGGTGGTGGTTTGTGCGTGACAGCGTGTTTGTCGGTCGGCGCTTTGGGCGATTATCGGTCGTTTAGGGTCGAGCTGGGGATCTGCGCCGAGTAGCAGCGGCCCGGACAGCTAGCCGATCTGGCCGGGCCGCCCGAGGCGCGGTGTTGTTTGGAAGTGAAGTGAGTTGACTTCCACGACGTCAGCGGCGGCGCTCGATTTTGGGTCGTGGGTGTGAGGTCCCACGGTTTTTCGGATTTGGTTGAGCTGAGGGCGCGGTCGCGCTTCGCGCTCGGCGCTCTCAGTGCCTTCTCTCGATGTTGGCGGGCCTCATGGCCAGGCGGGTGATGATTCGGAGCAGCGCGGGGCTTCCCTTCTTCGCGCGCGCCTGCGCGATCGCGGCGGGCAGGAGTTTCTTCGCCTGGCGCATGAGCTCGCAGCGGAGCTCTACGGTGAGCACGAGTCGCTCGGCGTCGAGCAGCTGCAGGCGCTCCTCAAGTTTCGTGGGTTTCGGCATGGGCGGCGGCCTCCTCACTGGCGAGTTGTTCGCTCTCGGCCTGCAGCCAGATTGTTTTCATCAGTTGGTTGCGTAGCTCGAGCTGTGTAGGTGTGGCTTTGCCGGACAGGTCGGCGAAGTGGATTTCGGCGAGCTCGCGGGCGTGGTGTCCTTTCACGATTGCGGTCTGCGCTCGCAGCCAGATTTTTGCGTCGCGGTCTGCTTCGGCGACTGTCTCGCTGTTGGTGTCCTTCTGGAAGTAAACGTCGAGGAGATTGCGTGCGTCTTTTGGCGTCAGCTTGCTCATTGTGAGGACTCCCTTTTTTCCTTCTCTTCGTGCTCGGCGATCACTTCTTCGGCCGAGCGGAGGTCGTCGTGGTGGATGCGGCCTGCGGTGTCCAGCCATGACAGGCGCGGCGTTTTGAGTTGCAGAGCGTTGCATCCGGAGTGGTGGTGGCCGTGGAAGCGGAAGTAGAGCTCTTGTTTGTGCTCGCGATCGCGGTTGGGGTCGCGGCGGGCTTTGCAGCGCGCCAGAGTTTCCTTGTGGTGGGGTGAGGCTCGACGGTTTTTCTCTTCGTCTTGGTGCCTCTGTCGATAGCGGCGCTGGCGTTCTGCGGGCGTCATGGGGAGCCGCCCGCCGTGGTGTGGCGGGCGGTTGCTCTCCGATCAGTGAGCGGTTGGCTGTTGCTGTGGGGGATTGTAGCGCGAACGCGGCTCCCCGCCAGCCAGGAGCCGCGATCGCGGTCGCCCAGGCTGCAACATCGCGCGCCGCATCGCTCGATCTGCGGCGCGCGGGGCGATGGTGTTTCTTTCTCTTCAATAATCCGTTGGCCGGGCCGGAACGGACCGCGCCCCGTGGAGACCCTGACCGAACACGAGGACGGATAGAGACGCGAACGGCGGCGGGACAGCCGCCGCAACAAAAAACGCCGCGAGCTGCGGGACACCAGGGCGCGGCAGAAGGCCGCGCCCGCTATGGTGGCCCGCACAGACGAGCGGCGATCTGCGGACGAGGGGAGATGCACGGGGCGCGGGGCCGCGCGGCCATGACACCCGCCCTCTTTTGCGGGTGCTGCCGCGCGGCCCGTTCCGGCACGGACACGAACCGGCGACCGCGCTGGTTCTGCGCGGGCGCGGCCCACAGGCTTTCGGCGCGTTTGCCCGCATCCTTCATAACGTTCTTCGATGATGCGGGCGCGCCGAATGCCGAGGACCGCCGCGACGCGGGCCCCACGCCGTGCGGAGAGCGGTACGGCGTGGGGCGGAGCGTGCCGGAAGACGCGGCGGCGCGCAGGGCGGGCGACGCGCGCTTTTGTTTTTGCGCGGCGACCGACATGCTGCGACGCCGCAACCGCACTAGTGAAGGTCGAGAACCGCGCGGGATTCTCGCGCGGCTGTCCGACGGCGGAGGACGCAGCGAAGCGATTTGCGGCCGAACGCGTGCCGCGCGCAGGCATCCACTTTTTACAGCTGCGCAACTCTGAGATTTGTCCGGCGATGGACACCGCTGGTCGAGGGCCGAGGACCAGCAGCGGCGTGAGGCGTGCTTCTTCCAGCGCGAGCGCGGGCCGCATGCTCGCTCCTCTTGCGGCCCGTGGCGATGCGCCGATGGCACGCCGATGCCGCTGCGGCTCCGTGAGACGAGCGGCGGCGTGCTGGCGCTTCTCAGCCCTGCACGCCGCTGCGGTCGCTCAGGGAGTGGTGACGTTGATGATGAGGTCGGCCGCTGGGTCGAGCTTCGATTCGTCGAGATGGGTCAGGGCTTCGAGGGCGGCGGCCTTGTGGGTTTCGGCTGTGACGGTTTGCGGGATGGAGAGGATTCCGTCGCTGATGGTCACTGTGTATTCGTTCAAGGGGTCCTCCTTTCTTTGGGTGTTGGTGGTTTGACTTCTTGGTGTCCTTGACCGTGGGCGTCGCGGACGTGGCGTTTGGTTGCGCCGTGCTCTGCCTCTTGCTGGAGTTTCGTCGCGGTGTCCTCTCGGATGGCGGTTCGGGTGATGTGCACGATGGTCTGACCGCACCAGAGTGCGATCAGGACGGTGGCTGCGATTTCTAGCGCGTCGAGTGGCGTCACTTCGCGGCTTCTTTCTTGACGCGCCACGCCTTGATTTCGATGTGGGCGTGGGCGTCGCGGCGATGCTCTCGCTGGCTGGTGTCCGAGAAGAAGGCCAGGAGTGCGTTGTTGATGGCGCGGCGGATCGAGGTACCTTCCGCCACGCTCTTCTGCATTTGTGGACCCCACTTTCGGTGGTTCCACTCGATTACGCAGCGGTAGGTGCGGCGGCTCATGGTGTCCTCTTGAAGTGCGGACAGGGGCAGTTCGTGATGGTGCAGGGGCCGCGTTTCGGCCCGTGGTGTAGCCGGACGTGGCGGCAGGCGCAGTTGTCGTGCGGCCGCGCTGGTGGTGTTGGTTTGCGGAGCTTGACGTAGTAGACGGCAATCATGTGTGCGGCTCCTGCTGGAGGGACACCGTGATGGTCATCGCGGTGTCCGGGTCGAATTTGTGGTTGAAGAGTTGCAGAGCGCGGTTTGCGGCGATGCGCTGGTCCGGGGCGTTGACGAGTTCGCGGATGGCCCATGGTCCGCAGGTGATGCGGACTATCCATCTTTGGTCTGCGACGTTCGTCATGGTGTCCTCTAGCCTATGGGGGTGTTGCGCGCGATGCGTTCCACGAGGGCACGCTGCGCGGTCAGGATGGCGTCCACCCTTTTGTCGCTGAGGATGCCGTGCATGGTGTCCTGTGGGTCGAAGTTGTCTAGCAGTAGGTCGCCGAGTGCGATGAAGGCTTCCGGGTCCGTCATGTGTTTGTTGGTGTCCATCAGTTGGGCGCTCCCTTTCCGTGGAAGTTGAGGAGTTGGTGCATCCCGCGCAGCTGCTCCTCGGAGAGTGGCGCGAGGTAGTGGGTTGTGGACACCAGTTGTGTGTGTCCGAGGTACTGCTGCACGGCCCGGATGTCGTGGGTCGTGCGGTAGAGATTCGTCGCGGTGGTTCTGCGGAGGTCGTGGGGGTGGATGTGAGTGAGGTTGCATTTCTTCGTTAGCTGCCACCAGCGTTTGTCCATGCGCTTCATCGGCCTTCCGTTGAGGATGGAGACGCAGCTTTCGGAGGGGTCTGCTGCGGATTTGCTGGCGACGCGGATCATTTCTTCCGCGTCGCTGGTGAGCGGGATGCGTCGCATCTTTCCGCCTTTGGTCCGGATGCAGACTGTATGGGTTTTGTCGTCGTAGGACAGCGGTGTGACGGCCAGGGCTTCGCTTCTTCGGAGGGCGAGCTGCCAACAGAGGATGATGAAGAGTCGGAGTGCCGGCGTCGCTGCGCCTAGAAGTTTCTGGATTTCTTCCTGCGTTGCGGTGACGCCGCGTGGTTCTGGTTTTCTGACCTTGCTGAGTTTGATGGGCGGTGCGCCGTACTGCGTGAGGACACCGAGAAGTCGTTGGTAGATGGCTCGGCGTGTGTAGAGCGTCATGGGCGAGTAGCGTGTTCGCCATTTTGCGAAGAAGGCTTCTGCGATGAAGCTGCTGAGTTGGCGCGGTTGTAGGTGGCCGATTTCCGCGGTGAGTTCGAGCGCGACTTGGCGGTTCGCGGTGTTCGGCGGCCAGCCTTGCGCCCACGTCGTGAGGATTTGGCCGATGTCCCCGAGGGCTGGTCTTTTTTTGCTGCTTCGCATCGGCGCATCTTCGCACCGAGTTGCGCGGCGGCGGTCTTCGAGCGGCAGGCTTTCCTGTGGCGCTTGCCGTGTTGGTCCCGCCAGTCGGCCATCCACTTACCGTATCTTTTGAGCATCTGGACACCTGTTGGACACCGTGTTGCTTCGGGCCTTTGTTTGGGCGGGGTTTTAGACGGAGGAATCAGATTCTCAACTGTGACGCGAGTGGATAGAATGCCAGGGACGGAGATCACTGTGAGAAACCGGACTTGGCTTGGCGTGGTTCTTTTGTTGGCTGCCGCGGCTGCGCTGGCGGCACCGCAGGCAAAGGCTCCCCGCGACCCGGAGCTGATCGACGAGCAGGGGTACAAGCAACTCCTCGAGAAGTATCGCGGCAAGGCGCTTCTCGTGAATTTCTGGGCTACCTGGTGCGAACCCTGCCGCGACGAATACCCGCTCCTCAACCAGCTCGCAAAACAATACGCACCGAAAGGTCTGCACGTTGTCGGCGTCAGCCTCGATGACGACGGCGAAATGATCCTGGTGCGGCGGTTCCTGGCGCGCCATCAGCCGGTCTTTCCGAACTACCGCAAGCGCGCGGGAAAGAACGACGAATTCGTGCGGGCCGTCAACGCCGCCTGGAATGGATCCCTTCCCGCCTCTTTCTTTTACGCTGCGGATGGAAGACAGATCGGCCACTACTTCGGTGCCGGGGATCGTGAGACCTTTGAAGCGGCGATTCGAACGCTGCTTGCTTCGGGTTCCAACGGTGGACCGAACGACAAACCGAGCCACTAGGGAAGGTCCTATGCTCAATACAAATGGCAATCGCCTCACCTATTTCGGCCACAGCACGTTTTCGATTGCGACGCCGTCTGGACAAGTGGCGCTGATTGACTCCTGGTTGATGACGAATCCGGTTTGCCCGGATGCGCTCAAAAACATTGCCCGGCTCGATGCCATCTTCGTCACGCACGGCCACAGCGATCACCTCGGCGACCTGCTAGCCTTGGCCAAACAGCACAAGCCGCAGATCGTCGCCATCTTTGAGACGTGTCTCTGGATCGAGTCCAAAGGGTTCGAGGAACTCACGCGGCCGATGGGCAAGGGCGGCACGCAGAAAATCGGCGACTTCGAAGTCACCATGACTCACGCGTTCCACTCCAATTCCATCAACGACAACGGCACGCGCATCTACGGCGGAGAGCCCGCCGGCTTTGTGATTCGCATGCCCGGCGGCTTCTCCGTCTATCATGCGGGCGACACCGCGCTCTTCGGCGACATGAAACTCATCGGGGAACTCTACAAGCCCGACGTCGCCTGTATTCCGATCGGCGATCTGTACACGATGGGCCCGCGCGAAGCCGCGCACGCGGTCCGGTTGCTTGGCGTGAAGCATGTCGTTCCGATGCACTACTCGACATTTCCCTTTCTCACGGGCACCGCCGACGCTTTTCGCCGCGAAGCCCGCGGCATCGCGGGGCTCGAAATCCATGCTCTGAAGCCAGGAGAAGCCCTTGCGTAAAGACAAGAATCTCGCCAGTGCATTTGTCCGCGCCGATGTGGACGAATACCTCTACTCCCTGCTGCCGGCGCGCGACGCCGTCGTGCGCGAGATGGAAGCGTACGCCAGAAAGCACAATGTGCCGATTATCGGCCCGGCCGTGGCGCGGCTGTTGGCCTTGCTGGCGGAAGCGTCTCGGGCCAGGCGCATCTTCGAGATGGGTTCTGCGATCGGCTATTCCACGGTGTGGCTGGCGCGCGCCGCGGGCCCGAAAGCGGAGGTTTTCTACACCGACGGAAATCCCGAGAACGCGCGCCGGGCCGCGGGATATTTCCGCCGGGCCGGAGTGGCAAACCGCATCCGCATCCTGACGGGCGATGCGCTCGCCCTTCTCCGGAAAACGCCCGGCACGTTCGACTTGATCTTCAACGACGTGGACAAGCATCAATATCCCGCGGCGCTGCGCGCAGCCCTGCCGAAGCTGCGCCGCGGCGGCTTGTTCATCACGGACAATACGCTGTGGTCCGGCCGGGTGACGCGCCGCGGCTCGGATGCCGACACGCGCGGGGTGCAGAAGTTTAACCGCATGGTCTATTCATCGCGGCAGCTCTTTCCGGTGCTGCTTCCCTTGCGTGACGGCGTCACCGTCTGCCGGAAGCGCTAGCTTCGGAAAAGATTCTTCAAGAAAAAGGCCGCGTTCGCGGGGCGCTCCGCCAGGCGGCGCATGAAGTAGGGAAACCAGTCGCGGCCGTAGGGGATGTAGATGCGCAGGCGGTAGCCGTCGCGGACCAGCATCCTCTGCAGGTCTGTCCGCACCCCATAGAGCATCTGAAACTCGAAATCCTCTTTGGAAATATTCCGCGCCGCCGCAAAGCGGATGGTCTCCCCGATCATGCGGGGATCGTGCGTGGCGATACCGTGATGGAAACCGCTGGACAAGAGAAGCTGCATCAGGCGGACATAGTTCGCGTCCACATCCCGCTTCGCGGGAAAGGCAATCTCCGGCGGCTCCTGATAGGCGCCTTTACAGAGGCGGATGCGGCAGCCATAGGCGAGCAGGTCCTTGACGTCGGTCTCGCTGCGGAAGAGATACGTCTGGATAACGGTGCCGACAGAAGGATTCCGCGAGCGCACATGTTTGACGAGCTCGATCGTGCGCTGTGTGTAGGCTGAGCCCTCCATGTCAACACGGAGGAAACTGTCGCATTTCGCGGCGTGCTCCACGATGGTGGAGACCAGCCCTTCGCAGAAATCCCCGTTCAGATCGAGGCCGAGCTGCGTCAGCTTGCAGGAGACGTTTGCGTTCAGCTTCTCCTGGGCGATGCGGTCGAAGATCTCGAGGTAGGCGTCGCGGGCGCGCTGGGCATCGGCGACACTCGCAACATTTTCGCCAAGGTAATCGAGGCTCGCGAGCATGCCCGCGTGGTTGCATGCGCGGGCCGCGCCGATGGCTTCTTCCAGTGTTTCGCCGGCGACAAAACGCCGCGCCATGCGGCGGGTCGTGGCATTGGACGTGACCCAGCGGGCCACGGTTTTGTTCTCGGAGAGCTTGAGCAGAAGCGACCGAAGCATGCAGGGTTGATTATGCCCGTCACCGGGGGGCCAAACTAGTGGCTGTGCCCTTCGAGGAACTTTTCCGCGTCCATCGCCGCCATGCAGCCGGAGCCAGCGGCGGTGACGGCCTGACGGTAGCGGTGGTCCTGCACGTCGCCGGCGACAAACACGCCCGGAACATTCGTTTTGCTGCCGTTGCGCGAGACCAGATAGCCGTTGGCGTCCATCTCGAGCTGCCCGCGGTAAACCGCCGTGTTCGGGTCGTGCCCGATGGTAATGAAAACGCCTTCCACGGCAATCTCGGACACCGCGCCCGTCTCCGTATTTTTCACGCGCACGCCTTCCACTGCGCCCTTGGCGGGGGAAAGAATCTCCACGGGGATTACCGGCGTGACGATCTCGATTTTCTCGTTTGCCCGGACGCGGTCGAGCATGATCTTGGACGCGCGAAACTCCTTGCGCCGGTGGAGGAGATACACTTTGCTGGCGTATCGAGTCAGGAAGTTGGATTCCTCCATCGCCGAATCGCCGCCGCCGACCACGGCGATGGGTTTCCCGCGGAAAAAGTAGCCGTCGCAGGTCGCGCAGGTGGAAACGCCGTGACCCATCAGGTGGCGCTCGGATTCGATCCCGAGAAGCCGCGCCGAAGCCCCGGCGGCGATGATCAGCGCCCCGGCTTCGTAGGTATCCTTCCCTGCCGTGATCTTGAACGGACGCTTGCTCACATCCACCGCGGTCACCGCTCCAGCCTTGAACTCCGCGCCGAACTTCTGCGCCTGTTTGCGCATGTTGTCCGTGAGGTCGGGCCCGAGGATGCCGTCGGGGAAGCCGGGGAAATTCTCGACCATCGTCGTGAGCATGAGCTGCCCGCCGGGCTCGTGGCCGTCAATGACGAGCGGCTTCAGGTTGGCCCGCCCGGCGTAGATGGCGGCGGTCAACCCCGCGCAGCCGCTGCCGATGATGATGACGTCGTGCATGCCTTTGCTCCCCGTGATTCGATGCCCTGACCGCCCGGCGGGATACAGTGGAAATCGGACATTGTAGCATCCTCCGCGGGAGGGAACGGAATGCGGCGAGCCAAATTGGAAGCGCATTTTTCGCCGTGCAAATTGACCGCGAGCCTTCCCCCGCAGTATCGTGGCGAAGAGCTTGCCGTTGCCCCAAAGCAAGAGGACGACACCAGGAGAAGCAACCAATGGATCCGCGCTACCCGATTGGAAAATACGAACAGCCGAAGGAAGTGACGCCGGCGGCGCGCAAACAGGCGATTGAAGAGATCGCCGCCGCTCCGGCGAAGATGCGCGCCGCGGTGAAGGGGTTGAATGATGCGCAACTGGATACCGCGTACCGCGAGGGCGGGTGGACCGCTCGTCAGGTGGTGCATCACGTGGCCGACAGCCACCTCAATGCCTACGTGCGGCTGCGCCTGGCGCTGACCGAAAACGAACCCACGATCAAACCGTACGAGGAGGGGAGCTGGGCGGAACTCCCGGACGCCAAGTCGGCGCCGGTGGAGGTTTCGCTGGCCATGATGGATTCGCTGCACGACCGCTGGGTGCGCCTGCTGCGCACGCTTTCGGACGGCGATTACGCAAAGACTTTCCGGCACCCCGAGCATGGCGTCCGCACGGTTGATTGGCTGCTGTTTCTCTACACCTGGCACGGGAAACACCACACCGCGCACATCACCCAGTTGCGGCAAGCGAAGGGCTGGTAGGCGAAGGCCCGTGCTGGCTGCTGAAAAACTCCTTGACGGTGCTGTAGTGGCCGGTCTTTCGCGTCTTGTGCGTCCCGGTGCTTTTCACCGGGAAGACCGGCTCGCGGTGAGCGCAGCCGATCGAAGATTCCGGCTTGGCCGGAAGGCATCCCGGCTGGATCGCTCTGCCTTACCGTCCGATGGAATCACCGCGGCGCCACCACCCCACCTCGTCATTCCGAACGTAGCGGGTCGGCTTTTTTCTTCCCATTTCACTCCTGTGAAATGGTCGGCCCGCGGATGTGAGGAATCTCTCTTCGTACCACCGGGCGCCCCGTCCGTGCGCGCTGTGCAATGCTGTGGCCCCCGCCACACCCGCAACCGGTAGGGCGAGCACTGTGTGGCGTGTTACACTTTTTGCCGAAAATGGCATACGCATCAGTCGACCAACTACAAAAGGTCTTAGTAGAAAAAGTTTTTCACTACGCTAAAGACTCCAAAAAGGCAGCGGGCCGCGCACTCGGCACTCTCGTCGAAATCATTACCTTCTATATGCTGAAGTCCTGGGGCTTCGAACATTCGATGGCGATTGAGCGCGCCTTAGCTGAGTACGGAAATCCAGACATCACGCACAACGTTGAATATTCTCTGCATCCCATCCTTCGGCAACAACGGCTCGTTTTTCCGCACAAGTTGCCAATAAATGCCACTCGCATTCTGGAGAACATCAACGAGAAAACCTTTTCGTTGGCAGGCTTCACGAAGTCCGACAGGGTCTTGCTTACTAGCGGGGGCGTTCTAAGAAATTCATGCCTGGTTGCTAACGGCAAGAGTTCGCACCTTGTGGCGACCCTGGACTCGATTCAGGGCAACAGGGAGAAGATACAGATTGTCGAACAATACCGCAGGCCGTATGCGATCTTCGAGTGCAAGAGGGTCGGCGTAGAGGAAGGCATGAAGAAAGGCCCCCAGACGATTGAGAAGGCAAAGCAGGGCGCTTACGTCGCAAAGTCCCTCTCTTCGATGCACAAACTCCGCACCGCATCTGGCGAACTACGGGGACTCGTATACAAGGCAGACCAGACGATTTACTCCAAGCCCTACGCAGAATTGTTGGCTGAAATAATCGCTTCGAACGATGCCGAACTCCTGCACGATTTCATCCTTACTGTCGGCGTGGTCAGCAATCACGGGAATTGGTTTACGTCGGAGAACCACAACAAGGAACTTAAGGTGCTCGCTCAATCGTACGACTGGCTCCTCTTTCTCACGGACCCAGGACTATCAGAATTCATCACAGAGTTGCTGCTTGAGCCTGCTCCGGTGCTTAAGCCTGCACGGAACGCATTCCTTGCCAGCTATACGGGTGAGAAAACGAAGAACCAGTTCACCAAGGTTCAGATAGATTATCGAGCCGACCAGGTCCTACAAAAATATTTCAAGGACAACGCGGCGCGTATCGAGAAGTGGTTTAATATCATCGGACCCCCGAGGGGTACAATAAAGGCGCTAGAGACAGCGCTCTCGCAATTGCGCGAAAAGAATTGGAGAAGGGTACATTCGCTATGACTGCGGGACGAAAAATCATCGCCGATAACAAGGACTGGGGCACTCCAAAGAAGTACGTCGATGCCGTGAGAGACTGTTTCGGCGGAACCATCGACCTCGACCCTTGCTCAAACAGCTATTCCATAGTCCATGCTCGCGTCGAGTACGCGCTACCGAAGAAGGACGGCCTTCGAGAATCGTGGAATTTTCGCACCGTCTACGTCAATCCACCATATGGAATCGACCGCCAACACGCGAAAACCATCAAGGATTGGTTGAGGAAATGCGAAGAAGCTCACAGAGTGCACGACGCGGAAGTCATCGCTCTAGTTCCCGTGGCCACGAACACAGGCCACTGGAAGAAATACATCTATGGCAGAGCAACGGCGGTTTGCTTTTTGTACGACACGCGTCTTCGCTTCCTCGAAAACGGGAAGGACACGGGTAAAGGCGCTCCCATGTCATGCGCTATGGTTTATTGGGGGAGAGAGTTCGACCGTTTCTCAAAGGTGTTCATGCCTTACGGGGCCGTCGTGAACATCGAGAACCTAAAGGGCATCACGATAGGCCACGCTCACAGCAAGGGGAACGGTCAACAGCTAGAGTTTGGGGATTTTGTCGAAGAACCGACGGTCAGTCATGCCAGAGCCGCAACAAGTTCGTGAGTTGAACCTCCGAGAGGCCCACCCCTGTTTTGTACCCTAAACTACTTATATGGCGTGCTTTGCGCGGACAATTGGACCATTCTAAGGTCACCGGGCGGTTGGCCAAGACTTGAGTGGCCAAGAAGATCCTGGGCGGCTTTCAGCAAGACGTAGGCCACCCAGAACTCTGCCTCTGTATCACCCAGGCGTGACTTTCGAAAAGTGATGCCATCGCGCTGTTTTGCACAAGCCAGAAATCCACCGAAATGCTGCGCTACCTGCCCCTAACTCTGCGATAGCTACTCCTCTATATGGAAAGTTGCAGAGTTGCTCAGAACTGCGGGGGGCCGAAATGGACCGATGTGGGAGTTCCGCAATTTCTCCATGCTTCTTTCAAAAATTCGATAAAGCCGTCCCGTGGCTGCGCCTCACAGATTGTGGCAAGTTGTGAACCTGCTTGCGTGAAGAGGACGCTCCCAACTGCTAGCTCATTGTTTTCTGCTTTGGCAAACTCCACAGAAATCTTCTGGCCGAAGTAATCTACGGCTATTTTCTGGGCCAGGTCGTCAACTACATGCGTACGAGTTGTGTCGAGATGGATCAAGCCGATACTTTCGAGATCGCAAAGAAGCTCAAAATTTATTCCACACTCTGAATAGATTGGGTGGGTGTAATCAAAAATGATCGGGACTAGCTGAGTGACCAGACATTTGAACCGGCACAGTTTAGAGAACATTGCCGCATCGGATTTATCTAGGCTCGCGAGCATAGCAACCGTCCGCTTAGAGAACCGACCCGGCGAGTTGGCTTCTCCGGCAAGAATCTTGGCCCACAAACGCTGCATCTGTTCATCGGAGATTAACCGACACTTGTCGAAAAAACTTGCGATCCAATCTTCCTCGACCTCTTCGGCCTTAGCCTGCTCCCCGACTTCCGGCAGGGCCTTGCTTATGATGGATTCCATGTTCTGCTGCTTCTTGGCTTCCTCCATCAGAAATCGGCGAGCGGCCCGTCGCGTGAGCGCTGTTATCTCAATTTCCGCAACTGCGCGAATCTTGTCGCCTTCTGCTTCAGCATGGGCGACTCGCTTTATTTGCCAGGGTTTGGCGATGCCACCAATCGCGTCGGCAATTTTTTCGACAAGTACAGTTGCGGGCTTCGACAGTTCGCCAAGATTGATTATCGAATCCGAGTCGCCCATCGGTTGTTTCCTCCGAAGCCCGGGGGGCACAGGGCTCATGATTGACAAAGGTCTGGATGCCCCATTGTTCTTCACCCCCTATTCCACGCCTAATATCATACGACGCCTTTACGGCCCGGCTGGACCACTTCTCCTCCTTGCTTGCGCCTGCCCCATGTTTTGACGAAGTTAAAACGTGGCGCTTTTGAATTTCCTATCCAAGACGTGAACTTAGCGGGAGATCGGCTTTGGGCTTTCCCATGTGTAAGGGACTGCGTCACGCCCGCTCCCGGTAAACTCTACTTTCTTCTTTTCTTGCCCTTACCCCGAACCCGCTCGAATTCTGTGCCCCATCGCTAAATACAAGTACTCAAGAATGGACTTGAACATATTCTACATCCATGCTATCATCCGTTGTGAACTCGCGGCTCCAGCCCCTTCAGCCCCGCCCCAGCGGCCCTTCCTTCCCTTCCCGCACCCCCTCAACCTCCCTTATCTCCTTTCCCCTCTTTGATTTGCCGCCTCTTTGCGCGCCTGCAAAAGCTCAACTCCCGTCTTTCCAATCACTTGCCGCCTCTTTCGCGAAAACAACCGGGGTGGGGGTATCCCACCCACCATCGCACTCCCAACAAGGACAAAAAATGAAAACCAAAACGAACGCTGCATTCTCCACCGCGCACCGCTGCAACCACTTCACCTCCACCGGACGCCAGTGCCTCTCCCTGGCAACCGGCCGCTCCGGCCAGTGCGCTCGTCATGCTGCGGCACAGGCAGAGCTGCAAGCCCGCGATTACGCCCGGCACCTCCTCCGCGGGTCCAAAGGCTTTCAGACCGCTGGCGGCATCAATTATTCTCTCGGCGATCTCTATTCCCTGCTCGCCCAGAACCGCATCTCGCCTCGCCGCGCCGCCGTCCTCGCCTACATCAGCAGCCTGCTCCTCCGAACCCTTCCCGCCATCGACAAGGACCGCGCCCCGAACGCCACACGCTTCATTGACCTCGGCCCGGATGCCGCACTCGGCCCATTCGAGGCAGCAACGGAAGCACCAAACGAGGAGCCTGACACCGGCTCCGACCTATCCCCTTCCGATACGGACGAGCCCGGCAAGAGCTCCAAGCCAAACTGATGACTTCCCGGCTCTTCACCGCTCGCGGCTTCGGCGCAGGCGAGGGCGTTGCGGATACCGGCCTGAAGGCCGGCGCTACACGGGCAAGAAAGAAAGATGCCGGTCTGAAGACCGGCGCTACACGAACGAAGCGAGGCAGGTCAGTGGACGAACACAGACAACTTCTCAATTTGTGCAAGCCCAGACTACAATCTGCCTACTCTCCCTCTTCAGGCAGAGAGAGGGTTGGAGTCACTCAATGGCGCGAATCGGATCACCATTGCGGTAAATCGCGGAACAGCCGGGCCTAGTTAAGATTCGCAGAGCGCGCAAGAGAGGGAAGAGCCATGTCACCGTTACGATTGCTTGAGTCGCTTTTCAGGTGGATCCAGTCGCCGTCGCTGGAGTTTGTCGGGGTCGCTCACCCGGTGAAAGTTTCCGCGTACGTGCCGTGGTCAGCAAAGAAGAAAGCCATCGTAGCCACGCTTATCATCATCAGTATAACCGCGGGACTGCCGGCGCTGGGCTTCTACTCGAAGCACGCCTACACGTGTTTGAGCGTTTTAGGAATCATCTACGGAATTCTGCTGGCGTATCCGGTCATGAAGATGCTGAAAAAGAAGATTCAGGCCGGGTTGGCGGCGTTTCTGGGCGGGTTGAGCTTCACCGAGATCGGATCCAAAGAAGCGGCAGTGCGCACGGGCATTCGGAGCCTGGCGCACGGGATTACAACCTGGGTTTCCGAGATTCACCACAACCTCCTGCAGCTCCCGGTTTCCGCAACGCCAGCGGATTGGACTTTCATGGACACCGCCGCCGTCCTGTGTGTCTGGATGACGATCATCACGCTATTTCTGGTGGTGCTCATCGAGGCGTATTTTGCATGGGAGGAGGGAAAGGTTGAAGTCAGCTCCACGCCGGCAGGCGCGGAAGTGTATGTCGATAGCTCCCTCCGGGGAACGACTCCCGCGACTCTTTATTTGAAGCGCGGGGCACATGCCCTCAGCGTGAAGGCAGCGGCCCATAAGGATTGGAACGCAAATGTGACGGTGGCACAGGATTCGGAGATGGGCCTCTCTGTCACGCTCTGAGGCGGGAGGAGGACGCCTAGCTTGAAATCGCGCGGGAGAATCTAGTAGCAGAGCTCTTTGGGAGCTAGCGGCAAAACGCGGACAGCGCCCGTGAGCGCCGCTCCCACGTAGCGCTAAGAGCGGCGGCTCGTGTAGGATGCAGGCGCAGCCAAGGAGGCAGCATGTCGCGACCGGCAGGGACTTACGCGGTATTCGAAACTTCACTGGGCACGATTGTGTGCCGCCTCCTGGAGAAGGAAACGCCGAAGACAGTGGAGAATTTCATCGGGCTGGCCGAGGGCACGAAGGAATTTACCGATGAGAAGACCGGGCAGAAGGCAAAACGGAATTTTTACGACGGGCTGGTGTTTCACCGCGTGATCCCCAAGTTCATGATTCAGGGCGGCTGCCCGCGCGGGGACGGCCGCGGCGGTCCGGGCTACACTTTCCAGGATGAGTTTCATCCGTCGCTGCGGCATTCCAAAACGGGTAAGCTCTCGATGGCTAATTCCGGGCCGAACACGAACGGCAGCCAGTTCTTCCTCACCGTGGCGCCGACGGAGTGGCTGGACAATAAGCACACCATCTTCGGCGAGGTCGTGGAAGGACAGGACGTCGCCGACAAGATTTCCAACACGCCCCGCGATGCGGGCGACCGGCCGAAGACCCCCGTAATTCTGCAGAAAGTGCGGATCGAGCGAGTCTCCTGATCCGCGAACGACGATGTTGACGCCGGACCGCCTCTTCCGCCTGATCAACGAGATGATTTTTCTGCTGCTCGGCGGGCTGCTGGCCTGGATCGGCGTGAGCGGAAGGATTTTTTTCGACCGGCGCGCGCTTTCCTGGGCGGCGGTGAGCGCCGCGCTCATCTTGTGGGGGCTGCGGGCGCTCGCAAAGCCCGGGGAGTGGCGGGCGCGCTGGGAGAGCTGGACGCGCGGGCTCTCACTTGTACTGACCGGCGCGCTGATGGCGGCCATTGCGCGGGCGCCGTTCGCGTGGGTCGGCCCGCTTCTCACAACCGCGGGCCTGTTGTTGATACTGCGGGGCGTGGTCTCCGCGGCGCTGGTCTTTCGCGCACGCTAGATCGAGCGTCGCGCGGTCAGGTACACAATCGTTTTTGACAGCGAAAGAGGAGGTGCGCCATGCTGAAGGAATTCAAGGCATTTGCGATGAAGGGGAACGTGCTGGACATGGCCGTCGGCATCATCATCGGCGCCGCGTTCGGGAAGATTATCACGTCGTTCGTCGAGGATGTGCTGATGCCGCCCATGGGCCGCCTGCTGGGACACGCGGATTTTTCAAACCTTTTGGTCAATCTTACGGACAAGCAGTTCGACACCGTGGCCGCGGCCAAGGCCGCCGGCGCGGCGACGCTCAACTACGGCCTGTTCTTCAACACGGTCATCAACTTTCTGATCATCGCGTTCGCCGTGTTCCTGCTGGTGCGGCAGGTGAACCAGTGGACCGCGAAACCCGCTCCGCCGGCGGAGCCGGCAACGAAAGATTGCCCGCAGTGCATGATGACAATCCCGATCAAGGCGAAGCGCTGCGGGCATTGCACGGCGCAGCTCGCAACCTGATCCCGGCTCTGCGTGAATCGAACGAGAGAGGCGGGGAGAAACGCGCCACCTCTACGAACTGGGCCGGGGCGGGCGCTTGCGCTTGTTTTCTTCGATGTGGTCGCGCAGGCGCTTGACGACTTCGTCTTCCTTCCCCTCTGCGATCTCCTTCCGCACTTCCTCCAGCGCGAAATGGACGACGTCGTGGTGGTGGAGCTCTTCGGGCGCCAGGACCTCGCTGAAGCGTAGCCAGAGCTGGTGGAGCTGATTGACCTCGTTGGTCGTCAGGTTCGGCGCATGAGGTCCCAGGACCTTGAAAATCTTGTCCCCGGTGGGAGTGTGAATTTCCAGATTGAATTGGGGCTTGGGGTCGCCCAGCTTTTCCCAAGCATCACCGATCTGCCGCGCCTGTTCCTCGGTGGTCCACTTGGCGGAGGTGCCGATGGTAATCGTGGCGGACTGGAGGCTCTGCGCGGCGCGCAGGATGCCGTCCCACAGATCGTTCGCGCCGACCACCGCGAGACGGATGCTTTTCCCGCGCTTTTCGGCCATGGAGAGCGCTTGCGAGAAGAGGTGCTGCTCGACACTTCCAAATAGCTGCTCCGGATCGAGTTCGTGCCCGCCGGAAGCGGCGCGGCGCAGTACGCGCACGTGCAGAACCACGACGTCACGGCGCTCTGGCTTGAACCGGTCGAGGACGCTTCCCAGATGATAAAGCGAGTGGTAATTGCTGACGGGTACGATGATGTTGCCCGGGCGCGCACCGACGGCAGCGGGAGTCAGTTCGCTTTCCTGGCCGAGGTTGAACTGGTCCATGCTTTCCTCGCGAGACTCGCCGGCTTTCCCCCTGCGCGCAGAGCGCTCCGAAAGCGTGAACACCAGAAAAAGCAGAAGTGAGAAAACAACGCCTGAAACCGTGGCCGCAGGTTTCGTAAAGAGATTCACGATGGCGATGATGAACAAAATCAATGCAATCAGCCCCAGGCCGATGGGAATCTCCACACCGCGAATGCGCAAATTGAACGGAACCTGGTATTCGCGCTCTCCCGGGTGTTTGTAGCGAAGCACGAGCACGGAGAGGCTGTTCATCGCGAAACTCCAGATCACGCCAAAGGCATAGAGATTCGCGAGGAAGGTGACGTCGCCGCGGCTGATGAGAATTGTGATGATCTGAAGCGTGACGACAATGTTGATAATGCGAGAGGAAGTCCCAAAGCGCCGGTGCGGCTGCCGGAACCAAGCAGCCAGAACGCCATCCTCGGAAACCCGGTTCAACACGCCGTTCGAGCCGATAATCGCCGTATTGACGGCGCCGGCCAGGATCAGCGTACCAACCACCACCACAAAACCGTGAAAGACCAGCCGCGCGATGAATGGCCCATGGAGGTTCATCGCCAGACCGCCGATCAGATTTTGCAGAAAGCCCTGACGCACGTCGTCTGGGATGATCATCACGGCAAAGAAGGAAACCAACGAGGTAAACAAGAGGCTATAAACGAAGATGACGAGCCCGGCTTTTTTCAGATTGGGCAGCTTGGGGTGTTCGATTTCCCGATAGACCTGAGCGAGGGACTCCTCCCCGCTCATCGCCAGCACGGAATGGCCCAGCCCCACAAAAATAGCCACGAGTCCAAACAGTTTCCCCAACTCCACGCCATGGAGCCAGCCCAAGGCGTTCTCCCCGAGAACAATGGTCTTCGCGGTCGGGAACGGCGGCAGGTGGGCGCCGCGGACCCAAACTGTATAGAAACACCAGCCTATGAGCAGTACCACCATGACGGTGACGAGCTTCATGATGTACAGCGCTTTTTCGCTTGATTCGGGAATTCCCTTGATGTTTTGCCACCAGAAATAGAGGGTCACAGCCACCGCGAACACGGCAGCCGTTACGCTTGGTTGAAGATAGGCCTGCACATGAAAGTAGGCAAAGAGCTCGTTTACGAGGCCGGCAACATACTTGCCGGCGGTCACGCCGCTGATTGGCCCTGTGAGGATGTAGTCGAACATCAACGCCGAGACGGAGAATTTGGCCAGCGTGCCGCCCAGCGCCTGCTTGACGGCGCGGTACACACCGCCACGAACGAACATGCTGCAGCTTTCGACGTACACGGCGCGGACGGCGTAGGAAAAGAGCATGACCGCCAGAATGAACCACGGCGCAGACTTTCCGACGAAGCCTTCTGCTTCGCCGCCGGCGTAGTAGGCCGAGGAGGCGAGGTCATTGAGGACGATGGCCGCGGCGCGCCAGAACGAGATGAAGGTAAGGAGGGCCGTTGTCGCGACAATGACGCGTGGGATCGCGCTGCCGCGGCCGCCGGGAGCCGCGGGTCCGATGGTATTGGAGCTCATTTCTGGGTCAAGGTTCCTTGGCGGGTAAGGATGCTCGCACGATTTTGGGGTGGAAGTCTAGCCACGCGGACGTCTGAATTGTTCAACCGGCCTCGGACTCGCGGAAGGCTTTTGCGCACTCCCCGCAAGGACAGATCATGCGGAAGTAGTCGTAGCTGAAGATGCCGGTGGAATGGCCGTCGGTGAAACTGATTTGGATGGCGTAGTTTCCCATCGGCGTGGCCGACTGCGCCCTCGGCTTCGGTTTGTACATGGGCAGGAGCGCCGAGGGCGCGAGGACGCTGCCCCCCATCGAGGCCTTCTTATACCGTTCGTCATTGCACATGGCGCAGGGGCACTGTTCGCGCAGATAGGCGAAGTCGTAGTGGCTGGCGTGGCCGTCCGCCCAGGCGATGTCCACACCCGCTCCGGTCGAGACGTGAATCTTAATGCTCGAAGGTTTTTTCCGGGAATCAACGGGCGTGGGCATGAGGGTTGCCGGCTCCTAGCGGGAAGAAGACTCGGGGCAGCAATCGCCCGGAGGAATGGGATTGCCGTGCGGACAGGTTTTCGGGTGGCCGAGAAAGCTGCAGATGCGGTGATCAAGCTCCGGGCTGATGATGTGTTCGAACTTGCAGGCCTGCGTGTGCGCTTCGGAATCGTCGATCGCGAACGTATCCTTGAAGAGGCGTTCGGCCAGGCGGTGCCTGCGGATGACGTCGCGGGCGCGGCGGCTTCCCTGCTCCGTGAGCTGCACTTCGGAATCGCGGACGGCGACGAGCTCAAGGTCCACGAGACGCCCGAGGGTACGGAGGGGATCCGCGGAGCCGGGCGTGCGAATGCGTTCGACCTTTGCGGCGGTGCCCTCTTCCCCGCACACCCAGATCTGTTCGAGCAGATGATCGAAGCGGACCTGATCCTCGGTCGAAATGGCCGCGACCTGATCGAGGCGCCCGTGGGAAAGCTCGACGCGGCGATCGGCTTCGCGCGCCAGGCCCGTGTCGTGCGTCACCATCAGGATGGTGTGCCCCGCCCGGTGCAGCCCGCGGAAAATCTCCATCACGATTTTCTCGTTGGCCTCATCCAAGTTGCCGGTCGGTTCATCGGCGAGAATCAGTTTTGGCTGGTTGATGAGCGCCCGCGCGATGGCTACGCGCTGTTGTTCGCCGCCGGAGAGCTGCGAAGGAAGATGCGTCAGGCGGTCGCCCAGTCCGACGCGGCGCAGCGCTTCCGCGGCCTGCGGTTCGTCGGTCACGCTGTGAAAATACTGCGCGAGCATCACGTTTTCGACCGCCGTGAGGTACGGCACGAGATGAAATTGCTGGAAGACGAAGCCGATCTTCTCCGCGCGGTAGCGCACCAGCTCGGACTCGCTCAACCGGGAGACTTCCACGCCGTCCACGAGCACGCGGCCCGATGTCGGCGTGTCCAAGCCGCCGAGGATATTGATGAGCGACGTCTTGCCCGAACCGGAAGGGCCCATGAGGGCGATCCATTCGCCGGCGTCCACGGACAGGCTGAGTCCGTCGAGCGCGCGCAGACCGCCGTACTGCTTGACGAGCGATTCGACGATGACCTGCGCGCTCATGCCTCTCCCCGGAAAATGACGGCCGGCTTCACACCCGCGAGACGCCGCAGCGGAAACGCTCCGGCAATGGCGACCAGCACCGTGAGGACGACCGTAACAGGATACACAATCAGGCGCGGCTGCGCCGCCACGCCAAACACCGCTTTGCCCAGCCAAATCGAAAGCGCAATTCCCGCCGCAGCGCCGAGGATTCCACCCACAACACCAAGAATCGCCGCTTCGGCCAGGAAAAGCCGCAAGACGCGCGCCACCGGCCCGCCGATGGCCTTCATGAGTCCCACGTCGTGCTTGCGTTCCATGGCGGCGTTGGTCATTGCCGCCATCACGCAAAGTCCGGTGAGCACGAGAATCAGCGCGACGGTCGCGGTCAGCAGACCGCGAATTCGGCCGTATAGGTGTGCTTCCGCGTCACTGAACTGGCGCACGCCGCGCACGTTTGCCTCCGGCAGCGCCCCCGAAAGCCGCGCGATGAACGCTTCAATTCGCAGCGGAGTGCCCGCCACACTTACCTGAATCAAGCTGATTCGTCCCGGCTGCGTGGCCAGCCGCTGCGCCATTGGCAACTCGACAAAGACCTGGTTATCTTCCGTGCCGCCGGCAGAGACACTCGCGCCGATTCTGCATTTTTCTCCCTTCCCGGCACTGCGAAGGGTCAGTATTTCTCCTGGATGCGCGTCAAACTGCGCCGCAACCCGCGCTCCCACAAGGCAAGCCGCTCCCTCGGATTTCAGCGGAACGACGGGATCGAACCTCCACCCCGGACCGACGAGGCTGAGGCCAGACAGATTCGTGCCGGCGACAACGGCGGTGACGGTCTGCGGCCGGGCTTCGCCGGACTTCGAGACGCCGGCTACAAAATAGAGGAACGGGACAGCGGAAACCGGCGCACTTTCGAACTCCAGTGGTACGCGATTCAGGAGGCCCTCGTCGATCGTTTCCACGTTGTCTGCTGTGCCGGCGCGCGGCGAAACGACGACATTTGCGCCGAAGGAGCGGAACTCCGTCGTCAAGCGGCGCTCGGCGTCCACCTTCAGATTCAGCAGCGCGGCGGTGACCGCGGCACCCGCGCCCAATGCAAGAAGCACCGTGGCCATGCGCGCGGGGTTGGATCGCAGCAGCCGCCGTAGAATCCGCCAGAACATCATTCGCCTCGCAGAATTGGAGCGGGCTCCAGACGTGCAGCCCGCCGCAGGGAAACCGCGCTGCCGAGAAGCGTGACGGCAACGGCAAGCCCCATCACAACGGCAAAGACCAGCGGCGAAGGCTGCGGCGCCGCGCCGAAAACAATCTGTCCGAGGAGCCGCGCTAGAATGATGCCGAGCGCATAGCCGGCCGCACCGCCTACCAGGGAGAGGAGAATCTGCTCCGCCGCAAAGAGGCTCTTCACCATGTCCGTCCCCGCGCCCAGTGCCTTCATGAGGCCGATCTCCGTGCGGCGCTCGATAATCGTGGCCGCGGACGTCGCGCCCACGGCCAGAGCCGCGGCCAGCAACGCCGCCCCCGCCACGAGCCAAAGCAAATTTCGCAGACGCGTCAGGATGCGGCCCTCGCCTTCGGCCACGCGACGGATCACGCGCGCGTCCGTGCCGGGCAGAGCCTGCTGAATCTGCAGAGCAATCGCGGAGATATACGGGGTGCAGAACCAGCGGTCGAATTCCGCGGATGTCATGGACTTCGGATCACGCCTCCCAAACTCATCTTCCGGCTTCGTCAAGGCGCTGACATAGAGCCGGCGATACTGTCCGGGTTTGTCGGAGAGCTTCTGTGCCAGCCCAATGGGCACGACGATCGCGTCGTCTTCCGGACCGCTGGTATCCAGGACTCCGGTCACCTGCAACGGAATATTCTGAGGGCTGTTCTTCACCAGAATGGTGCCGCCGATTCGCACTCCCGTGCGGCGCGCGAAGAACCGGCCGACGACGCACTCGCCCCCCGCTTCGCTGAACCAGCGGCCCTCGACCCGCCACCAGGGATTTGTTTTTTCAACCCCGGTGTGAACGGTGACGCCATCCGGAACGGAAACCGCGTGCTGGGACCACGTTCCGATTACGGTCATGGGCGTGATAACCCACGGCGCGTCGTCCATGCCGACGGGCGGCGTCAGAATCACCGCCGGAACTTCCAGCACGGGCGCAAAACCGAGGATATTGTGCCGCCAGAAAATCGTCTTGAGCTTCCCGAGGTCCGCTTCCGGCAGGTACGCGCCCGCGTTGACCGGCCGGTAGTCCACTCCGCCGATTTCGAGCGGCAAAGAATCGGCCTGTGGCGTGACCAGCAGGTTCGCGCCCAGGCTGCGGAATTCGCGCGCCAGCCGGTCGCCCACATCGAGTGAAACGCTCAAGGCCGCGGTGGCCACGGCCATGCCCAGGGCGAGCGCGGCGGCCGTCAGAAGCTGCCGGCTCAGGCGGCGCGAGAAGGAATCGGCAACGAGGCGAAGAAACATAGGTGTGGCGCGCAGCCGGCTGCGAGGCCTATTGCGGAACCTCTCTCGCCGCCTGGGTCATCGACGACACATTCAGAACAAGCTCGGGGCCCTCCACCCGCGAAGGCACGCCTACGGGATTGCAGCCGCCCTGGTCGCCGATGGACGGCACATAGATCGCGGAAGCACAGTGGCGGCAGATCACGTTCTGGCCATCCTGGTGGTAGCCCTTGGCTCCGCAGATGCGGCAGGCGTCGAGCGCCGTGCCCCAGCCATTGGGCTTGCGAATCACGAGGAAGCGCAGCGCTTGGCCGTCCACACGCACGGTGAAGAGGTGCAGATTCGAATCCTGCACGCTCGCCAGTGGAATGCGGACCTCTCCATTGCGAGCCTCAATGAGTTGAGCCTCCGGCGGAGCGGCGTGCGCTTTCGCATAGATGAAGTCCGCCGTCAGAGCCATCACCACGGCAAGGCACGCCGACGCGGCGGCCATCATCCAGCGGCGCTGGCGGCGCCGGTCCCACTCGGAACGGCGGCGTTCCGCATCGTTTGCAGGGGGCGCGGGCGGCGTGGGCTGCTGCAAACGCGCGGCAGGCGCCAGGGACGTCCACTCGCGGAGAACCAGCAGGGCCGCGGCTCCCAGGATGAATACGAAAAAGAACAAGTCGTTCCGGACGATGGGGCCGATCAGCGCCATTTCGCCTTTGCTCGAGGGAAGCCAGCGCGCCTCGCTCAGCTCGTGCAGACCGGTGAGGGCAAGCTGAAACGCCACAATCATCAGGATCAAGCTCGTCGCCGCGAAAAATCGCGGTAACGGCACTTGCAGGGTGCCCTTGAAGAAGAACAGGCCCACCGCCACGGCGGCGGCAATCCCGGCGAGCGTGCCGATCCAGGTCTGCATCCCTTCCGTGGAGAGCTCCACGGCGCGGAGGATCAGCGCCAGCTCGGCGCCTTCGCGCAGCACCATGAGAAAAACAAACAGAAGCAGGCCCCATCCGGCGGCGCGTCCGGCGCGCTCCGCATAGGTTTCGACGCGCGATTCGATGTTGCTCCGCAGGTGGCGCGCAACGCGGTTCATCCATACAATCATCGTCACGACGAAGACCGCGGCGATCAGAAGGAGCAGCCCTTCGAAGCCATCCTGGCTGACCTGCCAGCGCTCCAGGGCAATGGCGACGGCGAGGCTGAGCGCCCCGGCGGCGCCGACGCCGGACCAGACGTACCGGGAAAGGTGAGAGCGCCCGGTGCGGGAGAGGTACACGAGAACGATGCCCACGACGAGAGCGGCTTCGACACCTTCGCGGAGGGCGATGAGGAAGGCAGAAAGCAAGGGTCTCCAGTTGACAATCAGTTGCAACTACAGGAATGAGTTTACAGGTCGGGGATGCCCGCGTCAAGACAAGCCAATCCCTGGTAGTGGGTTAGTTTCCGATCAGTGCGTTATGCGGCCACGTAGATTGTCTCCGAGTGCGCCGTCACTCGGGAACAATCGCCAAGGTGTCCGGGAGGGCCACATGTCCGGTTAGCAACTGACTGAGCTCCGCTCGGACAGGGACAGAAGAAACTGTCCCGACAATCTAGTATTTTCAATGACATAGCAAATCAGTTTCTTAGGAGTCCACAAGTTCAGAACTATTGTCCGAGGGCACGGTATCCCCCGGTACTGGACTCATTCTGGTACTTGACTGACTGAAGGTAGGGAGAACAGAATCTGCTCCCACTGCCTCACCAAGTAGTCCGCTCTATTTCCGGAGCAAATGCTCAATCCCAAGTGAGGCAAAGGTTCCACCGAAAGAAATCAATCACGTCGTTGGTGACCGCTATGAAGATGATGGAACAAAGAAAGTTGAGGTGATTAGACAATGAAGCGAAACCACATGATCGCCCTTTTGATTGTTGGGTTCTCCCTCGCCTTCTTGCTGTTCACTACCCCGAGGGGTCAAGCAGAGAAAACGAAACACCCGGCCGATTCGGTTGCAGGCATGCTCCACTCGTCTGCAATTTCAGGCACGGTACATCTGAATCGAGAAGATCGAGAGAATCCCTGCGCAGAGAGACGGGGACGACGAAACGGAGAGGACGAAGGGGAGGAATCGGATCCCAGGGTTCGACGCGGCTTTGCCATTGCGCCGGTTCCCCTGAACCTGGACGATAAGAATTGCGCTCTGGTGGGACTAGGAAGCTACCTGGTGAACTTTGGGGGCTGCAACGATTGCCACGATACCGGCCCCCAGGCCCAATTCGTTCCAGGTGCAAACCCATTCTTTGGCCAGCCGAAGAAGGTCAATCCCAAGACGTACCTGGGCGGGGGACGGAATTTCGGTAAGATATCGGGGCCGCCTTCTCCCGACATTATTTCCCGCAACTTGACGCCGTCGACCAAAACTGGACTGCCTGAAGGGGATCACACGTTTCGAGAATTCCTTGAAATCCTCAGGACTGGCAAAGATTTTGATCGACTTCATCCAAACTGTTCAGTTGCCATAACCACAAACTGCTTTCCTCCGATCCCTCCGTTCGATGGAGACCTACTCCAAATCATGCCGTGGCCCAATCACCAAGAGATGACGGACCACGACATTCGTGCCATCTACGAGTACTTGCGTGCGATTCCGTGCATCCGAGGAAACTATCCAGGCGAGCCTGCCGACCGTTGCCAGTGAGACGCGGGTAACCGTGGCTCTCCGTGAGCCTACGGAGAGCCACCCGCCTTTGACTAGGATTGACAATCCGGAATCTGCGGAGAATGCGAATGGTCAGGTAGTCTCGACCCTGCGGAAACATCCGACCTGGACCGGGCACGGCGGATATTCTCAGAGGCTCAAATGCAGACCTAGCGAACCGGGTCAAGAAGACGAATCCAGATTGAAACTGGCGGCTTCGTTCGAATGCGCCGCACAAAGAAGTGCCGTTCGTGCCCGGCACGATTCTGGATGTATCGTCGCGAAATCGGAACTGAACCACGACCCAATTCCTGGGTAGTGTCCTAATTTGCGTTCGGATGGCTGGCGCGGCCTGGAACGGTAGGGCCGCCAGGTAGCGCGACTTGGTTCTTGACTCGCTGGACTGAGAGAGTTAGCTCTCGGTATCTGAAATGGACTTCCGCAAGTCTGACATTTTCATTCCTGCGGGACTCGTGCTGGCGTAAGATGCAGCGCCAGTGACCGATTCCCCGTCAATACTCGGCCGGACGATTTCCCACTACCGCGTTCTCGAAAAGCTGGGCGGTGGAGGGATGGGCGTCGTCTATGAAGCCGAAGACCTCGACCTGGGCCGCCACGTCGCGCTGAAATTCCTGCCTGACGATCTGGCCGCCGATCCGCAGGCGCTCGAGCGCTTCCAACGGGAAGCCCGCGCCGCGTCCGCCCTGAATCATCCCAACATCTGCACCATTTACGAAATCGGCCATGCCGATGGCCAGCCCTTCCTGGTCATGGAGTTGATGACGGGTAAAACGCTCAAGCACCGGATCGAAGGCAAGCCGCTGCCTCTCGAAAAAACCCTCGACCTCGCCATTCAGATCGCCGAGGGACTCGACGCCGCCCATGCGAAAGGCATCGTTCATCGCGACATCAAGCCCGCCAACATCTTTATCACCGAGCGCGGCCAAGCCAAACTGCTCGACTTCGGCCTGGCGAAGGTCTCGCGCGAAGAAGTTTCCGGCGCTCCGTCGGGCAGCGCCGCTTTCTCGGCCACCCTGGATGCCTTGCTCACAAGCCCCGGCACAACGGTCGGAACGGTTGCTTACATGTCTCCGGAACAAGTGCGCGGCGAAGAACTCGACGCTCGCACTGACCTCTTTTCCTTCGGCGCCGTTCTCTACGAGATGGCCACCGGCAGGCAAGCTTTTTCCGGCAACACTTCCGGCGTGATCTTCCACGCCATTCTCCAAAATTCGCCCGCCCCTCTGGCACAGCTTGGCGCTCAGGTCCCTGCGCGGCTGCAGGAAATCATCAGCCGCGCCCTGGAGAAAGACCGCGAGCTCCGGTATCAGTCCGCCGCCGAACTCCGCGCGGATCTGAAGCGCCTCCGCCGGGATAGCGAATCAGGCAAGCCGGCGGCTGGTGAAAAGGCAGCTTCCCAATCTCGCCGCGAGTTCGCAAAGATTTTTGTTCCGGTTCTCCTGGTGCTGGCGGTTGCCGCGGCCCTTGGTCTTCGCTGGTACTCAAAAAGTTCTGCGACCGGCGCGGCTCTGCCCGGGACCAAACCCTCCATTGCTGTTCTGCCGCTCCAGAATTTGAGCAATGATCCGCAGAATGATTATTTCAGCGATGGCATGACCGAGGAGATAGGCACGAAGCTCGCCCGCATCCACGAGTTGTCGGTCATTTCAAACTACGCAGCGGCGCGCTTCAAGGGCACGAAGCTTGATCCAGCCCAGATTGGACGTGAGCTCCAGGTACGTTACTTGCTCCAAGGGAGCGTCCGCAAATCCGAGAACCAGGTCCGCATCAACGTCCAACTGATCGACTCCTCCAATGGCCTCCAAGTCTGGGCCGACAATTTTACCGGCGATCTGAAAGATGTTTTCGGCCTTCAGGAGCGCACCGCCATCAAGATCGCCGAGGCCCTGAATCTCACTCTGTCGGCCCAGGAACAGCAAGCGGTTAAGCACCGCGCTACCGAAAACCCCAAGGCCTATGACGCCTATCTTCGAGGCCGGGCCGTCCAGGGAGATTTCGACCTGCCGGAGAAACTCGAGGAAGCGCGCAGAGATTTTGAGGAATCGCTTCGCAACGATCCCAACTACGCTCCCGCGCTGGCGGGGCTGGCCTGGGTGGAAGCCCAGTACTTTCGGAATCTCGACGCCGATCCTTCCCACCTGAGGCGCGCGGAAGAGCTTGCGCAGCGGGCTCGCGTGATTGATCCCCAACTCGCGGATGTCCACATGGCGCTTGGCATGCTCGCGGGTGACAAATTCAATTACCGCGAGGCCGCGCAGGAATTCCAGGAGGCCACCCGGCTTGATCCCAACTATCCTATAGCGTGGGATTACCTCTCCTGGGCCCTCGCCTACGCGCAGCCTCCGGATCTCTCGCGCGCAGAGGGTGCGTCGCGCGAGTCTCTCCGTCTCGGCTTCAACACGATGAGCGCCTATTACCACTTGGGCCGCGTTCTGCTCCTGGAGAAGCGTTACGATGAGGCGATCGCCGCCTTTAGCCAGGCCGCCAGCATTAGTCCGGGGTCCACGACGCCGGAGTTTGGTCTCACCCAGGTTTATCTTGCCAAGGGGGACTTTGACGAGGCCCTGAACCATTTCATGAAACAATCGGAGAAGGCGAAGAATACGCCCATCGTTCTCCTCATTCTGACTTCCATCCATGCGGCGCGCCAGGATAATGACAAAGCCCTCGCCACTCTTCGCAAGACGCTTGATGGTGGTTATCGGGACTTCTCTGCCTTGGATTCGAATCCCTACTTGGAGGGTCTACGGAAGGATCCTCGCTATCAGCAGTTGATCGAGCACTATCGCAAGTGAGCCGAAGAGTCATTCGCTCTCCCGCCACGATACAATCATCCTCGATGATGGCGCTCCTACAGCGATTGGCGGCTCTCCTGGTTGTCCTGGCGATGGCGATTCCCAGCCCCGCTCCTGCTGCACAGGCTACGAATGTGGCCTCCGGTCAGATCGTTGAGAGCCTGCAAGCGGCGGCGCGGCCAGACCCGCGGCGGGCGCAACGATCGCTCGAAGCAGGAAAGCGCGCCGAGGCGGCAGGCCGCTTCGCAGAGGCGCTTGCCGCGTACGACGAAGCCGCGCGGCTCGACAAACGCAATCCAGCGCCGCTCGAGCGTGGCGCGCTGCTGCGTTCGCGGCTTGTCCACCAGCACGAGGAGGAGGCGGAGCGGCTCGCGCTCGGGGGAAATGTGGGCCAGGCCGCCGAGGAGCTGCGCAGCGCGCTTCGCGCGGACCCGGGCAATACGTTTGTGGCGCAGCGGCTCGGAGAAATTGCGGCCATGTCTCAGATGCCTCCGCAGGCGCAGGGCGAGCCGGAGAGGCAAGGCGTCCCGCTCCCCCGCTTGCGTCCTCTCCCCGGCAAGCGCAGCTTCAATCTCCGCAGCGACGTGCAGAGCACCTACCGGCAACTCGCGGAGTCTTTCGGGCTAAAGGTTCTCTTCGATCCCGAGCTGCCGTCGAGAAGCGTCCGCTTTCGCCTGAACGATGTGGACTTTGCGACAGCGGCGAGCGTGCTCGGCGCCGAGACGGCCACGTTTATCAATCCCGTGGCTGCGGACACTTTCTTCGTGGCGGCGGATACGCCGGCCAAGCGCAAGGAGTACCAGCGGACGATTGAGGAAACGATTGCTCTGCCGGCCGCGGTTTCGCCCGAGGAGATGACCGAGCTGCTTCGAATCCTTCGCGACATCACCGAGTCAACCCACATTCAACTGGACGCGCGAGGCCATACCATTTCCATCCGGGACACACCGGGAGCGGTTTCGCTCGCCAGGGATCTGATCCGGCAGATCGAGCAGGCGCGCGGCGAGCTGATGCTGGACATCGAGCTCCTGGAAGTGAATCGTAACGAAGCGATGAAGCTCGGGATCACGCCGCCCTCGTCGCTGCGGGCCTTTACCTTCAGCACTCAGGACATCCGGTCCATACAACAGGCGAATGATCTCGCGACGCTCATCGGAATCATTCAAAGAATCCTTGGGGGATCCGCCGGGCTGGGCGGCGCGGGCGCGCTCTTGCCGGCCGTGATCGCATTCGGGGGCGGAAAGACCACGTATTTTTCGCAGCTCCCCGGCGCGGCGGCGCAATTCTCGCAGGCGCTCTCCCTCGTGCGCAGCGGCCGGCGCATCCTGCTCCGCGCACAAGACGGAAAGCCGGCGACGCTGTTCGTGGGCGACCGCTTTCCGATCACGCTCTCGCTGCTCTCTTCCAGCCTGGGAACCATATCCTTTACACCAACCATCGGCGCCAACCTCCTCCCGCGCAGTGATTTCAACGTCGGAAACGCGCCGCTCGCCCTGGCCACGGCCGACTTTACGGGAGACGGACTGCGGGATCTCGCCGTCGTAAATCACAACGACAGCTCGATCACCATTCTGCTCAATCAGGGCAAGGGAAATTTCGCGCCGGCAACCGGCTCGCCCATCGTGCTCGGAACAAACGAGACGGGAGCGTCGGCCATCGCCGCGGGCGACGCGAACAACGACGGGATCTTCGATCTGTTCATCGCCAATCAGACCTCCGACAATGTGACGCTGCTCATCGGCAAAGGCGACGGAACATTCACCGCGGCCGCGGCTTCTCCCATCGCGGCGGGCGCCGGTCCGAGCGCGATCGCCGTGGCGGACTTCGATCGCGACGGCAATCTGGATATCGCGGTGACGAATATCAGCGACAACACCGTGTCTGTCTTTCTCGGCGACGGAAAGGGCGGCTTCAAAGCCGCGCCCGGTTCGCCGTTTCTCCTGCCGGGAGGCGCGCAGGGCCCCGTGGCCATCGTTGCGCAAGACTTCAACAACGACGGCAAGCCGGATCTGGCGATCGTGAATCGCACGACGAGCAATGTCTCCGTACTGACCGGCAACGGGGACGGCACGTTTACCGAGGCGCCGGGCTCCCCCATCGCCGTGGGAAAGACGCCGGTGGCCCTCGCCGAAGGCGACCTAAACGGCGACGCGCGCCCGGATCTTGCCGTCGTGAATCAGGCCGACAATTCACTGAGCGTCCTGCTCAACAACGGCGACGCGACCTTTGCCTCCGCTGCGAATTCCCCCCTGGCGACGGGCGCCACTCCTTCCGGCGTGGCCATCGCCGATTTCAACACGGACAACGTGAACGATCTTGTCGTGACGAATCAAGGCACGGACAACATCGGGATCCATCTGGGCCTGGGCGCCGGCCTCTTCCTGCCCCGCTTCGGCCTGCCCACTGCCCAGGGACCGAGCGCGGTCGTCGCCGCGGACCTCAATGGCGATGGGCGCCCCGACGCGGCCATCACGGAGGAAACCGCGAATCAGGTCTCGATTATTTTCGACCCGGTGAGCTTCGGCGGCAACGCCGCCGGAGCGCTGCAGCAACCTTTTCCCGCATCGGAATACGTGGATCTGGGATTGAAGGTGAAGGCCACTCCCGTTCTGCATCCGAATGACGAAGTCACCCTGCAACTGGAATTTGAAATTCGCGCGCTTTCAGGGCAGAGCGTGAACGGCATTCCGATCCTCTCGAACCGCACGATCAGCCAAACCATCCGGGTGCGCGAGAACGAAACAACGCTCATCGGCGGGCTTCTGGACACGGAGGAAACCCGCTCCCTCAGCGGTCTGCCGGGGTTCGCGAGCGTGCCGGGAGCGGGATTCCTTGCGGGGTCGAGAACCAAGCAGCCGAGTGAAACTCAGCTCCTCATCCTCGTGACCCCGCGCCAGCTTCGCCTTTCACGCCGAGTTTCGCGGTCCCTGTACGTAGGCCGCGGCAGTGGCCCGCCCGCAGCCCGCGGGGCTGAACGAGCCACTCCGAACGAGCCGTAGGCTCTCCGCGCAAATCCAAATCACGAAGTTTTTTGTGTAGCCTGAGTCTCGCTCGCGGCTCAGTGGCTATCGCTAGGGCAGCGGGTCGAAAACAACGATGGGTTGATACGTGCGGGGAACGAGGGCTTCGGCGATGGCCACGAGCTTCTGCTGCTGGCTGAACACGCGCAGGCGCGGCGGTCTTGGTTCGCCGGCATCGAGCTGCGAGGTCGCCCCCGGCGGAAGTTCTGTCCCACCGGGCTGGATTTGAGCGATGGACACGTTGAAGCGCGAGCCATGGCGCACGCGCTTTTCGATGATGGGAAGCACGTTGACGCGCGGAAAATCCGGCAGCAGCCTCTCCAGCGGGATCACGCAATCGGCCAGGCGCCCCGCCTGCGCCGATGCGGCCAGCTCCTCCAGGCCGATGGCCTGCTCCAGCGAGAATTCGCCCACGGCCGTGCGTGTGATTTCGGCGAGATGCGCGCCGCAGCCCAGCTTCTGTCCCATTTCGTGCGCCAGCGAACGAATGTACGTTCCGGAAGAACATTCGATGGCAAAGCGCGCAAGGCTGCCCTCGACCTCTTTCAGCCAGTATTCGAAGAGCTCTACCTCCACGGGCTTCAGCTCAACCGGCTGTTTTTTGCGAGCGAATTCATACGCCGGCCGCCCATGAATCTTTTTCGCCGAAAAGGCAGGGGGCATCTGCTCAAAGCGCCCGAATCGCTCGGCGGCAAGCTGTTCGAGCCGTGCCTGATCGAGTTGCGGCGCGGTGTCGGGCCCTTGCCGTTCGCCGTCGGCATCGTAGCTGTCGGTCGCGAAGCCGAAGCGAAACGCGGCATCGTAGCGCTTGCGGCGGCCCGTGTAGAACTGAACGAGCCTTGTCGCGCGGCCGAGTAAGAGCACAAGCACACCCGTCGCCAGCGGGTCGAGCGTGCCGAGATGGCCGATCTGCCGGAAGCCGGCAAGTCGGCGCACGGCTTCGACGACGTCATGCGACGTCTTCCCCTTTGGCTTGTCTACGACGAGGGCGCCGTCAAACGGCGCGGGTTGCGGCTGGCGCGGCATTCCTTCCAATCCAGTAGCGCCCGCCGGAATCGATCCTGGCACAATCCGGAGGCGGGCAACTTCTTGCTTCCAGATCTTGCGCTGTTCTGCTCAGCGAGCCTGCCTCAGGGGGCGGCGGGCTCATCTTTCTTCTTCATTTCCTTCAGAAGCTGCTCGATGCGCTCGGTGAATTGTTGCGAGCGGTCGAGGATGAAGCGAATTTCCGGCGGACGGCGAAGGTGCAATCGCACGACGAGTTCGCGCCGGATGAAGCCCGCAGCATGTTCGAGCCCTTTGATGGCGTCGGCCTGTTCCTTCTCCGAAGCGTCCACTCCAATGTAGGCGCGCACCTGCTTCAGGTCCGGCGTGATGCGCACTTCGGTCACCGTGACTGCGACGGCCAGCCGCGGGTCCTTCAGCTCGCCGGCGACCATGGCGGTCAGCTCATGCTGAATCTCTTCGCCGATTCGTTCGTGACGGTGTCCGGGCGTCGTCATGGTTTTCGCTCACAAGAGTTCCGTCGTGTGATGGATGAGCAGGGGTCCAAGTATCCGGTCCGCTTCCGCCAGCACCTTCTGCAGCGACTCTTCTACGTGGCTCTCTTCATTCGAAAGCGTGACGATCCCGACGACCGATTGCTGCCACGCATCCTGATGATCGAGCTCCGCCACCGCCACGTTGAATTGCCCGCGCAGGCGGTCCTTGAGGCTGCGCAGCACCTGCCGCTTGTCCTTCAGCGATTGCGCTTCGGGAATGTGCAACTCCAGGATGAGCAGGCCGACCGGCATGAGCGGCTCCCGGGAACGAGGGCGCGGCTACTTGCGCGGCGCGGCGCCGGAGCCCTGCGCGGCCGCTTCCAAGGCACTGAGCTTTTGCACGTGGAAACACTCGAGGACGTCGCCGACCTTCACGTCGTTGAAGTTGGCGATGCCCGCTCCGCACTCGAAGCCGGCGCGGACTTCGCTGGCATCGTCTTTGAAGCGTTTCAGCGAGCTGAGCTTCGACGCGTAGACGACCGCGCCGTCGCGGACCACGCGCACCTGCGCGTCGCGCTTGAGCACGCCGTCCAGCACATAGCACCCCGCAATCGTCCCCGCGCCCTTGACGCGGAACGTATTGCGCACTTCGGCTCGCCCCAGGTGCGTCTCCTGAATGACCGGTTCGAGCAGGCCCTCCATCGCTTTCTTAATCTCGTCGGAGATTTCGTAGATGATGGTGTGCATGCGGATGTCCACTTTTTCCTGCTGCGCCATATCGGAAGCCTTGCGGTCCGGCCGGACGCCGAAGGCGATGATAATCGCGCCTGAGGCGGACGAAAGCAGCACGTCGTTTTCCGTCACCGCGCCGACGCTCGCGTGAATGATCTTCAACTTCACCTGGTCGTTCGAGAGCTTCGGCAGCATTTCGCTGAGAACTTCCACCGAACCCTGCACGTCCGCCTTGATGACGATCGGCAGCTCCTTGACCTCGCCGGCCTTGAGTTGTTCGTGGAGCTGGTCGAGGGTGATGCGCACGCCAGAGGTGCGCGCCAGCGCGGCATCGCGCTGCTTCGACTGGCGGTAATCGCCTATATGGCGCGCCTTGGCTTCGTCGGTCACCTGGAAATGATCGCCCGCTTCGGGCACGCCCTGCAGGCCGAGAACTTCGACCGGCGTGGAGGGGGGCGCTTCCTTGATGGGTCGGCCGCGGTCGTCAAACAGCGCACGGACCTTGCCGAAGACCGAGCCGCAGATGAAGAAATCGCCGGTGTGCAGCGTGCCGTTCTGCACGAGCACGGTCGCGACCGGGCCGCGGCCCTTGTCCACCCGCGATTCCAGCACGGTGCCGCTCGCCGGCGCGTCCGGATTGGCGCGCAACTCGCGCAGGTCGGCGACAAGCAGGATAATTTCGAGCAGCTTGTCGATATTCTTTTTCTGTTTTGCCGAAACTTCCACGAATTCGGTTTCGCCGCCCCACTCCGCCGGCACGAGACCCGCATCGCTGAGCTGGCGCTTCACGCGCTCCGGCTGCGCCTCCGGCATGTCAATCTTGTTGATCGCCACGACGATCGGCACATTCGCGGCTTTGGCGTGGTCCATCGCCTCGCGCGTCTGGGGCATGACGCCGTCATCCGCCGCCACCACGAGCACCACGATGTCCGTGACCTTGGCCCCCCGCGAGCGCATCCGCGTGAACGCTTCGTGACCCGGCGTATCCACAAAAACGACGCTGCGATCGCCCACCTGCACTTTGTAGGCGCCGATGTGCTGCGTGATGCCGCCCGCTTCGCCCGCAGCCACTTCGGTCTCGCGAATGGCATCGAGCAGGCTCGTCTTGCCGTGGTCCACGTGGCCCATCACGGTCACGACCGGCGGCCGCGGCTTCAAATTCTCTTGCGTCTCTTCCTTCGCCACCTCCAGGACCATCTCCTCTTCGAAGGAGACGACGCTGATGATGCCGTTGAATGCTTTGGCAAGATCCGTAGCCGTCGGCACGTCCAGCGCCTGATTGATGCTGGCGAAAACACCGCGGTCGAGCAGCGTCTTCAGGAGATCCTTCGCGCGAACGTCCAGTTTCTCCGCGAGATCGCGAATGGTGATGCCTTCGGTGATGGTCACCTCGCGCGGCTCACGCGGCTCCGGCGGAGCAACGGGAATGGCGATGGCGCTCCGGCGGTCTCCCGCGCCCGCTCGCGAGCGCACGGGGTGGAGCTTACGTTCGCCTTCGGCCTCGCGCTTGTCGTGGATCGGACGCTGCCTTTGCGGCGGCTTGCGCGTGTACAGCGGCTTTCCCGGTTCGGCCTTCGGCGGAGCCTTTTCCGGAAACGGCGGCAACATCCCCGGCCGCCCGGGCATACGGGGACCCGGACGCGTGCCCGCGGGCGGCGCGCCGGGACGCGCGCCAAATGATCTGCCCTGCGAACCACCGGGCGCTCCCGAGCGGGAGCTGGATGGCCTGCTCTGCGGCGCGCCGGCTCCCTGCTGGGACGGGCGTCGTCCGATGGGCTCTCCGCGCCGCGGTCCGCCTGGACGCTGGCCGATGGGTGTGCCGGGGCGCGGGCCTGACGGTTGCGCGGTAATTGGCGGACGATTACCCGTCGGCAACAGTGTCTTCGGCCGTGGGGTCGCCGCAGCCGCGGGCCGCATGGCCGAGGGCTGCGCGGTGGTTGTAGCCGGAGCTTGGGGAGACCGCGCATGTGCCGACGGCGTCGTGCCGGCGTGCGGCGCGGAAGGCATCGCTGCCGGCGCAGCCGGTGGCTTCAATGCGGACGCAGCAGGTACCACCGGAGGGGCAGCCGGCTTCGCGGCCAGCGCGGGCGGCACCGACGCTGCCGGCGCAGCCGGCATTGGGGCTACCGGCGCCGCAGTCGGCGCAGCGGGAGCGGGAGCAGAACGCGGGGCCGACGCGGCAGGCCTCTGGCGCGCCGCCTTCGCAGCAGCTTCCTTCGCTTCTTTCTCTGTTTTCGCCGCGGCTTCGACGGCCGCCTCGGCATCGGCCAGCGACTGAAAATGCTCTCGCACCTTTTCGGCGACATCCACCGGGATGGAACTCGAGTGCGTCTTCTTCTCGGTGACGCCGAGTCCCGCGAGGATATCGATGATCGCTTTGGCCTTGACCTCAAGGTCGCGAGCGAGCTCGTTGATTCTGACTTGGTTTGCGTCGCTCATGCGTTCCTAAGGTTTTGCATCTTCCTCCCGGGCCTGCTCTTCGCCCGGCGCCGCTGGAGTCTCTTCCGCCGCTGTTTCCGCGGCCGTCTCGCCGGCTTCCACCGGTGATTCCGTCTCCGCGGCGGCAGTCGAAGCCTCTTCCGCCGCTGTTTCCGCGGCGCCCTCGCCGGCTTCCACCGGTGATTCCGTCTCCGCGGCAGCAGCCGAAGCTTCTTTCGCCTCTGTTTCCACGGCGGCCTCGCCGGCTTCCACCGGCGACTCCGTCCCCGCGGCGGCAGCCGTAGCTTCATTCGCTGCTCCGTCTGGGGCCGCGGCTTCGCCAGCCGCTCCTTCACCTGCCGCGGGCGTTTCACCGCCCTCGTAGAAGCGATTCACTGCCTGGTAGATCTTGTCCACCATTTTCTCGCCAATGCCGGGAATTTCCATCAGTTGCTCCGGCGTCATGCTGGCGAGCTTCTCGATGTTGGTGATTCCGGCAGCCTCGATCTTTTCGATCGTTTTCGGGCCGACGCCGGCGAGCTGCGTCAGCGGCGTGGAAGCCGCGATGAGCGCGGTCATCTGCTCTTCGATCTCGCGGCGCTTCTCTTCCTCGCTCTTGATGTCGATATCCCAGCCGATGAGCTTGCTGGCCAAGCGGACGTTTTGTCCCTTCTTGCCGATGGCCAGCGAGAGCTGCGAATCCTCAACGATCACCTCGAGCTTTCTGCTCTCGGGGTCAACGATCTGGACGCGCGTAACCTTCGCGGGGCTCAGAGCCTTCTGCGCGAAGGCAACCGTCTCTTCGCTGTACGGAATGATGTCGATTTTCTCGCCGCGCAGCTCGCGGATGATGGACTGCACGCGCATGCCCTTCATACCGACGCATGCGCCCACGGGATCCACATCCTTGTCGCGGCTGGCCACGGCGATCTTCGTGCGCTCGCCCGCCTCGCGGGCGGAGGCGCGGATCTGCACCGTGCCATCGTAGATTTCGGGCACTTCCATTTCGAACAGGCGCTGCACCACCATCGGATCCGCGCGGGAAACGATGACCTGCGGCCCTTTTGCCGCGCGGTCCACCAGCTTGATCACCACGCGGACGCGGTCGCCGATATTGTACGTCTCCAGTCTGGACTGCTCGCGCTTCGGCAGCCGCGCTTCCGTCCGGCCCATGTCCACGATCAGGTCCGGCCCCTCGGAACGCTTTACCACGCAGGTGACCAGCTCCCCCACTCGCGTGTGGTACTCGTTGTAGATCGTGTCGCGCTCGGCTTCGCGTACCTTCTGCAGGATCACCTGCTTGGCTGTCTGCGCCGCGATCCGCCCCAGCACGTCGGTCGGCTTGAGGGCCAGGATTTCGGTGCCAATTTCGGCGGATGGATTCACTTTGCGCGCATCCGTGAGACTGATCTCCGCCTTCGGGTCGGCCACTTCCTCGACGATCGTGCGCACCGAAAATACGTCCACATGGCCCGATTCCGGGTTGAATTTCGCGCGCATGTTCTCTTCGGTCTTGTAGTACTTGCGCGCCGCCACGACCATGGCGTCTTCTATCGCCGCGACCACGATTTCCGGCTCGATGTGCTTCTCGCGGCTGAGCATCTCGATTTGTTGAAGCAGCAAGCTCGACATAAGCAGTCCCTAGAATTCCACCACCAGTTGCGCCTTGCGGATCGCTTCGAGCGGCAGCTCGATCGTCCGCGCCTCTTTTCCTTTCAGCTCCATGCGAACTTTCCCGTCCGCCAATCCCGCCAGCCGCCCCTCAAAGAAGGTGGCGCTCCCGACCGGCTCGGACGTCGTGATCTTGGCCAGGCGTCCCGCGAAGCGCTCAAAATCCGAGAGCTTCTTGAGATTCCGATCCATCCCCGGCGAACTGACTTCGAGGATATAGCCCGGCCCCGGAACGAGCTCTTCCACATCCAGGATCACGCTCAATTGCTGGCTCACACGCTCGCAATCGGCGTGGCGGATACCCGCCCCCTGCCTCCCGGCCACTTCCCCCGCTGCTTCCGGGGGCGGCGGCCATGGCCGGTCGATGTACACCCGCAGGAAGCGCTGTTTGCCGATTTTCCATTCGACATCAACGACTTCCAGGCCTTCCGAACGGGCCACCCGTTCCGCGGCTTCGCGGATGCGATCCAAATCCACGCGAAGATACCTCTGCCCTGCCGGCCGCTCGAAAAACTCAACCGGCTGCAACAAAAAAGTGGGCTCGCGCCCACCCATTCGTGCGACTCAGCTTCTGAGCGAAGTTAGAGTATATTCCCGCGAAACGACAAATGCAAGATTCGCTCCGCCGCACGCCGCGGCAGCCAGGTAAGAGAAAGGAAAGAGAGAGGTTTGGAGCCTGGCGTCCGGGAGCGCCGCGGGCAGCGCCGCCCATCGTTACTCAGTCGTTAATATAACGCGCCGTCTCCCCTCTTTGAAATGGCTTGACGCTCGCCGGGAAGTTCTCGATGATAGGGTGGGTTCCCTCTCGTTCCGTCAAATTGGTGATTTGGCCCTAAGTTTTCCCGCAGCCGCGGTCAGACCCGGCTTCTGGGGAGAGCTGGAGGAATTCGGGTTCGCCAGGCGCCTCCGCTGGGAACGCTCTCGTGGAGAGTGGCTGGCGGGGAACGCCCAAGAGCAGGGAGGAATGGAACGTGGGCTTCGACACGCGTAAGTTCGAAAAAACCATCACAGCCGGTCTTCTGCTCTCCTGTGCGCTGCTGGTGTCTGGCAAGACTGCCCTGGCTCGGGAGCGCAAGGTTTTGCAGAAAACGACTTCCGCGCCCGCCGATCCGCAGAACCGGGCCGCCGACGCCTGGATCGACCAGACCGCGGGCTCAACGGGCGCCAACCACGGCGGCGACACCACCCTGCGTGTCACCTCGTTCAATCCCGGCACCACACAGAATCAGCGCGCCCTCGTCCTGTTCGACCTCTCCTCGATTCCGGGCGCGGGCGTCAAACTCGCGACCCTCTCCCTTTTCATGTCCACCGCTCCCGGTGTGTCGCGAAACTATCAAGCGAGAAGAATCACCAGCCTGTGGTCGGAGTCTGCTGTCAGTTGGAGCAACCGATTGTCCGGCACGGCCTGGGGCGTGGCCGGCGGTGACGTCAGCGGCGCGGTCTCGGCGACAACGGCTTCCGGTACAACGAGCGGCGTGTCCCTCAACTGGACGATCACGACTGACGTGCGGCGGTACTTCGGCGCGGCAACTCCCTCCGGCAGCTATGGCACCCTGATCCGGGATGCCACTGAGAATTCCGGCACCGCAAGGACGGCGGTCTTCAGCTCGAAAGAGGACCCCACGGAAGCGAATCGTCCAAAATTGACGATCGAGTATATTCAGAACGTTCAGGGGTTAACCACTGCTCCCGGCAGCGCTCAGATCACGCTGAGCTGGTCGTATCCACCCGCCGTAGGCACGGTGCTGTCGGCGACGGTCGGCGTGCTGATCCTGCGCCAAGCCAACGGTCCCATCGCTGCCAACGTTGTTCCCACCGACGGAACGACACCCACTCGCAACGCCGGTTGTACAAACATGGTGGGCGCCGCCACCGTCGTTTTCAATAGCAATACCCTGCCCACGACCTTCAATGACAGCGCAGCCGGCAACAATCCCGACTGCCCTCCGGTGAACGGTACCCTCTACTACTACAAGGTATTCACGCGGGATGCTGCGAACGCCTACTCCCAGAACGGTGCCACGTCAAATTTCGTGCCCATGGCCACCGCGACACCCAGCGCGACACCGAGCCTCCGCCAGGGAGACCTCTGGCTGTCACCCACCGGGTCCACTACTTTGGCCGCGCCGGGCATCATTCCGAGTAAAGTCGTGGCTATCGGTTCGAGCTCACGAGTCATCAACGGGGTGAAGCCCAGCGATGGAACTCCTGTTTTTGCGCCGGTTTCCACAGGCGGCACAATCAGCGGGCGGCCCACGGTGCTGGAGGGCCTCGACGCTTCGATCGGGCGCGATGTCACCTACAGCGCCAACAACGACGGCTTTGTCTACGCCATTGACTCGGCAACCGGCGACATCCTCTGGATGGCGAATCCCACCGGGCTCACGACGAACGGCTTCACCGGCGGCGCCAGCGTGGTAGTCAAGAGTTTCAGCGGCCTCGCCTACACGCTTACCAGCGATCTCGTTGTTGTCGGAACCCGCAACGCGGGCAGCACAACGACGAATCGAATCGTCGGGATTGACGGCAACACCGGCGCAACGCTTTGGCAACTCATCGGGAATTCCGGCGGCAACCCGCCGATGGACATCGTCGCCTCCACACCATTTATCGACTTCACCAACAACACTCTCTGGGTGACAAGCCACAGCGCCGGAGGCGCGGCGCAGCCCAGTCTCTGGAAAATCAACCCCAACACAGGCCTGCGCCTGGCCACCGCGAACCTGGGGAACATCACCGGCTCGCCGGTCGTCACCGTGGCGGCCAACGCTCTCTTCGTGGGCAATGACGCCGGCGTGCTCTTCGCCATCAACCCTGTCACCGCCGGCACCCTCGCTTCCTTCAATGGAGGCAACACCGTGGTTACTGGCTCGCCGGTCATGCTCAATTTCGCTTCGCCCTATACCGTGATTTTTTCCGGGGCGACTACGGTCAAAGCCGTCATCTTCGATTCGTCAACGAACACGTTTACGACCACCGGGCCGGGTACCTGGAGCACCACGACTCCGGCGGGTTGCACCCCGTCGGCTCCCCTCGGCTTCCCGGGATTCCCCAAAATCTATATCGGCTGCAGCGACGGACATCTTTATCAGCTCGACGCCCTGACCGGCGCGATTGACGGAAACCGCACTCTCGATCCGAACACCACCATCGGCGATCCCGCGCTGGATGTGGAGCTTTCCCGGATCATTGCGGGGAGCACCGACAGCCGGGTCTATGCGTTCACATTTCCATTTTGAGGATTCCGCTCATGCTTGCACTATCGAAACGCAGACGAGGACATCCATTCAGAGATAGCTCGCGGCAATTCGTTGTGGGCGGCGTAGCGCTTGCCGTTGCGATGAGCCTGCTCGGATGCGCGGGAATGCCGCTCCCGCCAGGCGGAGGCTCGCTTCCCCCGCTGCCGGCCGCGGCCGCGGTCACCTTCTGCGACAAACCGGCGCCGGCCTGCGCCTCGGCGACTTCCTTCAGTTTGAGTTCCCTGCGCGATTTGAACATTGTAGTCAACTGGCAGAATGTCCCCGAGGGAACTCACGTCCAAACGTTGAGTATCTTTCTCCCGGACGGCAATCTGTACCAGGCGCTCGAGAGCACCTTTGAAATCCCCGAAGGCGCACCGGGTTCGGCCACCACGGAGCTAAGCCTTCCTGTCGCCGGCACCTGGATCACTCAGCGCAGCCTGACCGGCGCCTGGCGCTTCACCTTGTCGCTGGATGAGCAGGATCGCGCTTCGAGTTCCCTGCAGCTCACACCCTGACTCTGCCTTTCCCTCGCTCTTGCCGAGGCGCTGCAATTCCTCCACCTCGCCCCGCGTTCCTGAACGCCTCGGTGAATTTCCGAAGTGGTATGCTCTTCACCGTGCCTTGCCGTCAAGGAAAAACCGAGGCGCGATCTCTGTGCCACCCGGCGGGTGGCCCGGACGTGAAGTGAGGAGATGAATTGGGGTGCCCCGTCCTCGGTTTTTGAGGGCGGGGCTTTTCTCCGCTCTTCGATCCCTCACAGCTCGACTCCATCCATTGGCGCCAAACCGGACTTCTCCCGGAAGTAGAACGGCCAACTGCTCCACGGCCAGTC
>JBGQHF010000001.1:0-96473 GCA_041497835.1 Terriglobia bacterium | reverse complement strand
GGCGAAGCCGGCCCGGGAAAAAGCACTCCGGCGACGTACCCTCTTGCCTGTCCTCAATCTGGCCTCTTGACCAGTAGTTGGCGCCGCACACCGGGTTGTAGTGTGCCTGGCCAGGTGCCCGCCCTTCATCCAAGTCCATAGCAGGAGGGTGAGATGAGAATCGGGGGAATAGCAGTCCTGTTGATGCTGGCCGTCTGCCTGACGGTTTTTGGCTCGGGTTTTATCGAAGCTCCAACGGGTTTCGATGGGCTCACTAATGGTTCGGTTGATCAGGCGGCGATGGACAAAGCTCACGACCAGTTTGCTGAAGTGGAAGCACCGGCGCCCGATGGCCTCGGGCCACTCTACAACGCAGTGTCTTGTCTCGACTGCCATCAGTCCATTGCGGACGGTGGGCACAGTCAGGTTCGGGAACTGCGCGCCGGTCATCTCGATCATCGCGGAAATTTCGTTGCAGCGACCATTACCCTGAACGACGGTTCAACGGTTGGCCCGCGTTCGCTCATCAATCTTCGAGCCACTTGTCCGGAAGCGATTGGCCAGCTTGGCCCGCAAGAAGATATTCGCGCTTTGCGATTGTCCTTGCCGCTGTTTGGAGATGCTTTTGTAGAAGCAGTTTCTGACGATGAGCTCTTGAAGATCTCCAAAGAACAGCACGAGTCCACGCACGGTGAAATTCATGGGCAAGCCATCTCCGTGGATATCTCGGAAGGCGCCGGAGGAAAGCGCATCGGCCGATTCGGTTGGAAAGATCAGCATGCCAGCCTGCTTTCGTTCGCCTCCGATGCCTATCTCAACGAGATGGGCGTAACGAACAACTTCAATCCGGCCGAGGTAACGCAGACTTGCAATCCTGCAGGCATTGCGGAGCCCAACAACACGGACGACATCTTCAATTTCGCGACCTTCATGCGCGCGCTGAAAGCTCCGCCAAGAGACGAGAGCCTGGCCAGATCTCTGGACGCCCAAATTGGCGCCGATCTCTTCGAGCGCATCGGCTGCCAAACCTGCCACGTCGGCACGCTGCACACTGTGCCGGTGGGAACTAAATTGAACGGTGGGGCCTATGAGGTCTCCGATGCGATTGGAGACAAGGTCTTCCATCCCTTTGGTGATTTCCTGCTCCATGACATTGGCACCGGCGACGGCATTATTCAAAATGGCCCCCCGAACACGCGAAACAAAATGCGCACCATGCCCTTGTGGGGCGTAAGAACCCGAGTCGAATTCCTGCACGATGGCCGGGCACGCGATCTGCTCGAGGCCATACGCCATCATCACGGGGAAGCGGATGACGTTCGAGAGCGCTTTGACCGCTTGCCGAGAGAACAGAAGGCCAGGATCATTGCATTCCTGAAATCTTTGTAAGGGGTTCATCACCCAGCGCGCCCCCCGACTGAGAGAGTCGGCGTAAACTCCGACCGGCCGCGGCGGGGAACTCCGGACCTTCTGGTTCTGAGGTGCGCTTTGCGAATCCCAAGTCGATCCCGATGGCCAAGGGTGTCGAAAAGCCTCTGAAGGGTTTTGAAAGGGGCTAGCGGCCCTCTCAGCAATCGTCCTCGACCTCCGAGTCCTCACGTTAAAAACGCAAGCTTTTTTCTTAGCTCGCTAGCACGACTCTTGTGGTCTGGAAAGGAGTAGCTCAGGGCCTCTTGACCGGCTTTGGGTCGCGGCATAACCTGCACGGTAGTTACCCCGAAGAATCTGGCTAGGAGCAGTCGAGATCCATGGACAGGAGGAAACAATGGCTGCAGTTAAACTCCTTGTGCTGTACCCACGACCGGCGGATATCGAAACATTCGAGAAGCTCTATCTGAACGAGCATGTACCCATGGCTGTCGAAAAGCTCGTCGGCAAAACGAAGTTTGTAGCGACAAAGGTTTTAGGCTCTCCAACGGGCACGCCGCCCTTCTACCGTGTCGCTGAGATTCACTTCCCATCAATGGCGGTCCTGGAAGCATGCGCCGCATCCGAAGGTGGTCAGCAGACTCTGGCGCACGCGCGGTCTATCTCTACTGGAGGCGCCCCGATCTTCTTAATCGCAGAGGAGGAGACCTTTACTTTCGCGCAGACGGCCACGGCCTAGTATTCAAGGCAATTTTTTGACGCGGCCCAAGGGAGCCGGGGCGGTCATCGAGACCGCGCTCGAACGCGTCGCATGGCTATCCTCGCGGTGATGTCCTTCTGTAGCCGTGGCGAGCCTTGGAGTGCCAAAACCAAAGCCTTTCGACGCAGCTCAATTTCCCCCAACCGGCGATCTGAAAGGCCGGCCCAGCATTCGTTGACTCGCCTGCGGGCGCGACCTAAGATGGCAGCCCAGTAGGTTACTCACCCATGGTTGGGGAGACACTCGGCCACTACCGCATCGTCGCGAAGATCGGTGCCGGCGGCATGGGCGAAGTTTATCGGGCCACCGATACCAAGCTGGGCCGGGACGTGGCCCTGAAAGTGCTCCCGGCGGCTGCCGTTGACGACGAAGCCGCTCGAGCGCGCCTGCTTCAGGAAGCACGCACGGCGTCAGGGCTGAACCATCCGCATATCTGCACGGTCTTTGAAGTGGGCGAAGCTGACGGGCTGGCTTACATCGCGATGGAGTTCCTCGAAGGGCGACCGCTGAGCGACGCTATCCCCCCGGAAGGCTTGCCAGCGGAGATAGTGGCTCGCTACGGAGCACAGATCGCCGACGCCCTGGAGCACGCGCACCAGCGCGGCGTCATTCACCGCGACCTGAAATGCGCCAATGTAATCGTTACACCGCAGAGTCGCGTCAAGATCCTCGACTTCGGCCTGGCCACCCGTCGCCAGGAAGAATTCAGCGAAGCAACGCAATCGAGGGTGTCGCTTGCGGAATCGGGAGTCATCGCTGGCACGCTGTATTACCTCGCGCCGGAAACCCTTCGCGGGGCATCGGCGGATGCGCGCAGCGACATTTGGGCGCTGGGGGTGATCCTCTACGAGTTGGCCGCCAGTGCCAGGCCATTCAACGGAAGCACGGGATTTGCGCTCAGCTCCATGATCCTTCGCGACCCGCCCGGACCGTTGCCGCCGGGCGTTCCGGCGGGTCTCCGCTCGGTCATCGAGCGCTGCTTGACCAAGGAGCCCGCCGAGCGCTATCAGCGTGCCAGCGAAGTGTTCGCGGCTCTTCAAGCAATTCAGTCACAGGGGATGGAGAGCTCCGCCGCCGTGCCCAGGCGACGCCCCGCGAGGAACATCAGGTCTCTGGCAGTGTTGCCCTTCGCAAACGCCGCAGCCGACGCTGAGGCCGAGTACCTGAGCGACGGCATCACCGAGAGTCTCATTAATAGCCTCGCCCAGCTACCCCGACTTCGCGTCATGGCGCGGAGCACAGTGTTTCGCTACAAGAATCAAACAATGGACCCCCGGAGCATCGGCCGCGAACTGAATGTGGGCGCCGTGCTCCTCGGGCAGATCTTGCAGCGAGGCGACGTCCTCCGCGTGACCGCTGAGCTAGTGGACGTGGCCAATGGTTGGCGGCTGTGGGGAGAGCAATACAATCGGAAGCGCGCGGACATCTTCGCCGTGCAAGCCGAAATCGCCCGGGAAATCTCCGAAAAACTGCGTGTGCGCCTGACCGGGGAAGACAAGAAGCGGCTGACGAAGCGGCATACCCGGAATACCGAGGCCTATCACCTTTACCTGAAGGGTCGCTACTACTGGAACAAGAGGACGCGAGAGGGTCTGGAGAGGGGGGTTGAGTACTTCAAACAGGCGATCGGAAAAGATCCCGGCTATGCGCTGGCGTATGCTGGCCTGGCTGATTCCTATTACCTGCTGGCCGGCACGGCCTATGCCGCCGTACCCCCGAGCGAAGCCATCCCCAGAGCAAAGGCGGCGGCCCTGAAGGCCTTGCGAAGAGACGATACCCTCGCGGAGGGACATGCCTCGATGGCTGGTGTCCTGACCAGCGAGTGGGACTGGCCGGGCGCGGAGAAAGAATACAAACGGGCCATCAAATTGAACCCGGGATACGCAACCGTTCGCCAGTGGTATGCTTTTTACTTGATGACGATGGGCCGCGTTGAGGAGGCGCTAGCCGAGGCCAAGAAAGCCCATGAGCTCGATCCACTTTCCATCATCATCAACAGAGACCTCGGATTGATTTTCTACTACGCGCGGCAACCCGACCGAGCTATAGAGCAGTATCGCAAGACCATCGAACTGGACCCGAGCTTCGCCCTCACGCATCAGGCGCTCGGCCGCGCCTGCCTGGAGAAAGGGATGTATCCGCAGGCCATCGAGCACTTACAGAGGGCCGTAAGTCTTGCCGGAGAGAGTGTAGCGATGTCCGCAGCGCTCGCCCACGCTTACGCGGTTGCGGGCAAAAAAGACGAGGCGCGAACGATCCTGGACCAGTTGCTGGAACGGTCCGGGCGATCGCATGTGGAACCGATGAGCATTGCGGTCATCTACGCGGGGCTTGGTGATAAGGAAAATGCGCTTCAGTGGTTGGAAAAGGCTTACGCGGAGCGCAGCGTTGGACTTCTGACGCTGAGAGTCCATCCAATCTTCGACGCCCTGCACCCCGACCCGCGCTTCCAAGATCTGCTCCACCGCATCGGTTTTCCGCCGTAAGCCAAAGGTTTCGGCGCAATTCCCAGGGTTCGAATTTGAGGACTCTTGAATCCGGGCCGTGACCTGGTCTAAGCTTTGCCCTGGTCTCGGGGTGAGGACGGCACAGGTTTTTGCCGTTTCCTCTGTCTTGGGTTCGGCCGAAGGCGAACGGTGGCAGGCCGGGCCACGTTCCTCACCTCGTCATATTGGATTATTTTCCATCGGTTTGGCGCTCAATTTCACTCGGTGAGAGATGCCCATGAGGAAGCTCTTCCCGTTGGCCGGACTGGTTTTCCTGTGCTCGATGGCCCACGCAGCGGCCGGTCAGGCGCCGCGCGTGGTGATTTACGACGGCGCGGTGACCGAGCTCAGCGCGCCCTCTCCATTCACGCAATCCAAAGACCTCTGGGTGACGCTGGCGGAACTCACGCGCGCGACGGGTTATGTTGTCAAGCCACAAGGCGTTTGCCGGGATGAACTTTGCTTTCCGTTACCCAAACAAAGGAAGGGCGATTTCCTTGTGCAGCGAGGCAAAGTCACGTGGTTCAATTTGAACGAATTTGCCCGCCTCGTGAACCAGCCCGTTGCTCACGATGAGAAGCTGGCGGCTTGGTGCTTTGGTCCCCGGCCGGAAGCGCAGAATAGCTACCTGGCAACGCTCCATGCGCCAAACTTCACTCTTCCCGATCGGAGCGGCACGCTGCATTCGCTTTCGGACTTTCGCGGGAAGAAAGTGCTGCTGATCACCTGGGCTTCCTGGTGAGGGTGCCGATTCGATTTGCCCGGGTGGCAAATCTTCTATCACGAGCTGAAAGACAAGAATTTCGAGATTGTCTCCGTAGCCCAGGATACCGGTGGCGTGAAGGACGCGGGCCCCTGGATCGAGAAAGCCAGTGCGGAATACACCGTCCTGATTGACGAGCAGCACCTCGTCACCAAGCTCTACAGCATGGTCAACGTTCCCACCGCGGTGTGGATCAATGAACAGGGAAAGATCGTGCGCCCCAATGAAGTGGCGTTCGTTGACGATCGGTTCAAATCTTATTCGCACATGGATGCAGGCCCATACCTCGACGCGATCCGCGACTGGGTGGCCAAAGGGGAACGCAGTTCTTTCGTCCTCAGCGAAGAGGAGCTGAGAAAGCGGTTGACGCCCGTGAGTCCGGATCGCCGGATGGCCGATGTGGAGTTCAGCCTGGCGGAATATCTCTACCATGCGGGTCACGGCCCGGAGGCGATTCCCCATTTCAAGGAGGCGCAGCGGCTGGCCCCGGACAACTGGAACTACAAGCGCCAGGCATGGCTGCTCTCCGATGCCGACCGCGACTACGGGACGAACTTTACCAAGGAAGTGCAGAAGTTGAATGGCAAACCGTACTACGCACCGCGCCAAATGCCGGAACCTGCCAATAAACCCAAGTAACGCGATCAGGCTTTCATCCCCCCAATCACGATTCTCGGTCAAAAGGTTGTGGTTTCGCTTCGGCCAGGGAAAACACCTGCCCGTTTTCTGGACTTATTGCCAGTTTTCTCGGGGTGGGCTTCAGTTGTAAGTTTAAGCTGACCCAGTCCGAGGTGCGGCCATGAACGAATTCAGCGATTGGATGCAAAACCATTGGTATGAGCTAGGGAGCCTCCTCGTGCAGAGCGCCTTCCTCGTTGCAGGGGTCTGGTTTGCCCGGAAAATATTGAGAACCATGAGGGCTTCCCAGGAACAGGTTGGGGCGCTGCTGAGGCTCTCGGTCTCCGATGCGCTCGCCGAGAGGTCAACCCCGGCTGTGATCGCCGAGCGAGCAACGCTCACGGAAGAACGTGCTGTTACCCTGCCGGATGGCGCGCAGGGCGATGGCCGAATCGTTGCTGCCTGGCGCAATCTCCGCGCGTGGTTGCAGACACCGATGAGCAGTGGAGGCGCCGCGCCCTGGCGGAGAGTCATCAACTGGCTGCAAGCTCCGGCGGGAAGCTGAGCCCGAACGCTGCTACGTCGTCCGCATGGATACCGGCAAAGAAAAAGGCCACTCCGCCGCCGGCGTCGTCTTCACGGACTGATCCGCTCTCGACTCGCTGTCATTTCGAGCAGAGGTCCGATGGTTTTTATCGGCCCGGAATCGAGGAATCTCTCCGGCTCCGTCCCTGCCTTCCGCGCCGGTCATCTGCCCCGGCGGTTTCCGTCGAGACGTCCCGGATCGTGTTGCAGCGTCGAAGTGTCTCTGCGAATCAGAATGCCTCCATGCTGCATTGTGGTGCAAAATGGTGTACAATCGACATTATGAAAAATCAGGGTAAGTCTGTTCGCCAGAGCGTGTCGCTGCCTTCAGGGATCGCCCGGCGCGTCCGCAACATGGCCGAAAAGCGCAAGGCCAGCGCCAACCGCATTCTCGTCGATCTGATCGAGGCAGGCCTTCGCTCAAAAGAAGCAGAAAAGGATCGCTTTTTCGCCCTCGCCAGCCGGCTCGCGGAATCGATTGACCCCGCCGAACGCCGGCGCATCAAGAAAGAGCTCGCGCGCATGACCTTCGGTGAGTGATGCCGAAGATTCAATGGACGAATCTTCCACCCGCCCTTCGCCAGCACCTTTTTGACCGTCTCGAAGCACGGAATATCACTGCGGATGATCTGTACAAACTGAAACTCTGGCGCGAATCCGAACCAGAGGCTCCCGACGGGCCCTGGTACAAGGACTTCGGTTCCTTTAAGATTTGCGGCGAAGGCAGATTTCCAAAAACATTCCTCTTGAAGGGGCAGGCGGCAAGAGGCAAGGCCCTCTGATGACTCAGACGCCATGAGCGAACGCACAAACTCATCTCCCGCCGGCGCGCGGGAACCGCGGCCACCGTCGAAGCTTGCGCTCTTGCGCGGGCTAGTCCGCCAGGCGCCGTTCGCCAGCAAGAATTTCCGGCTGTATTTCCAGAACGTCTGGCGGCGGAAAATCCTGCGCACGGATATCGTCGCGCCGTACGCCGTCACCTACTACGCGACGCACAAATGCAATCTGGCCTGCACGTACTGCACGCAGAAGGAGCCCGACGTCTTCAGCGACGAGCTGCCCACCGCGGAGACGATTCGCCTGCTGCACCGCATCCGCCGCGAAACCGATTCCATCGTCATCACCGGCGGCGAACCCACGCTCCGCGCCGATATCGAGGAGCTCGCTGCAGCGGCGCGCTTCGCGTGCAAGTTTCGCTCCGTCCTGCTCATCACCAACGGAACTTTGCTCGACCGCAAGCCGGGACTCTTCCGCAGCCTCACCGGCCTCGTCGTCAGTCTGGACGCGCTCGCGCCGGATCCCTCGAATCCGCTCTCGAAACCCGCCGCTCTGCCGAAGGTCCTGGAAAACATCGCGCTGGCCAAGGAACGCTTCGCCGATTCGCGGCGCATCACCATCAGCACGGTCATTGAAGAGTGGAACGTCGGCGAAGTCGAGCGCTTGCTCGATTGGTGCGCAGAGCAGGGCTTCGTTTTGGCCGCGCAATCGGCGCAGCAGGAGAAAATGCCGAACCTGACGCTCCTTCGCAGCGCGCGCTATCAGGCGCTTGTGGACAAAATCATCGCCCGCCGCCGCGACCGCGTGCAGCCCATCAACGGCACGCCTCGCTCCATCAACACGCTTCTGCGCTTCGGCGATTTCCAGTGTTTCCCGACGTTGTTCCCCCGCGTGTATCCGAATGGCGACGTTTTCTATCCCTGCGAGCCGTTGCGCAAGATCGCCGGCAATCTTCTTCGGGACGGTTCGCTAAGCGATATCTTTGCCCGCGGACGCAAGCTCTATGGCGACATCCCGCCGTGCCGGGGCATCTGCTATTTATTCGGGAATGTTTTGTCTCATTACTACGTGAACGATTTCTGGGGATTGGCCGGAGACTTCATCCAATGAGCGGGAGACTGCCGGATTCTGGAGGGCGAGAACACAAGGCTACTTGATGGCGGCGAGTTTTTCTTCGAGGTGTTTCAACGCGGCTTCGAGCGATTCGCGGTGGCGCGGATTTGTCGCCGCTTCGAGGTCATTCAGGATCTTCGTTCGGGAAAGCTCCAGGCCTTCCCTCTCCTTCTGCCGCGCGATCTGTTCGGGAGTTCGCGGCGGATAGCCGGCGCGAAATGGCTTCGCTGCGACAGATTCCACCCGGTCCTCGACCGCTTTGCTTTCCCACCCGCGTGCCATGTTCCAATTGTGTCACATTCCTGCCGGCACCGGGCGCGATAATGCTCGAAGATGTGCTGCAGGCTTGCGATCCGTTTGGTCCGGAGACCTACGCGCGGGCGGCGCGGCTCTGGGGCTTCTGCTGCTCGAGGATCGGAAAGGCCGCGGGGAGCACGCCGCGAATCGAGGTCTCGGCGACACCGGCGAGGTGCGGCGCGAAGAATCCGTGATAGGTGAACTCCGCGGCGTGATCGTGCCATTCGATGCGCAGGCGCGACTGGTTCGATTCCGGAAACGTGCGCAGGGTCCGGATCTCTCCCACGGGAATCACCAGTGCCGGACGGAATGCGCCGTCCAGCACCCAGATGCGCTCCGCGCCGACGAAGAGCCGCACCGCGGCAGGCAAGCCGTTGCCGGGCTGGTATTCACCGCCGTTCACAACCACCAGGGCGCCCAGTTCGCGCGCTTTTTCATCCACGGAGTAATCTGGCCGCGCCGGCGGCAACAGCACGGCCGTCATGAACATGGCCAGCCCCACGATGGGGAGCAGCCAACTCTTCCACAAGCCGAGGGGAAAGACGACGAGGGCCGCCCCGGCCAGCCCCAGCACGATCCGGAAGGCAAGCCAGGCACGGGGGTCGCGCCGGAGATGAAGCAACTTCGGCACCAGCAGCACCAGCGCGAATAATGCGCCGATGAATATTGTTTTCAATTTGCCGGCGAATCCGTCTATGGCGGATTTCTCCGGCGGCTTGCGATCGTTCATAGAATCCTGCAGCTCAGGGTTTCAATCCTTCAATCTCGCGCATCCGTGCAAATGCCCGCCGCACGTGAGGAATGACGATCGAGCCGCCGACAATCAGCGAGACATTCAGCGCGTCGATCACTTCGGCGCGCGTCCAGCCTTCTTCGCCGCAGCGGGCCAGGTGGTAGGTGATGCAGTCATCGCAGCGCAGCACCGCGGAGGCGACCAGCCCGAGCAGCTCCTTCGTCTTCGTGAGGAGCGCGCCCGGCTCGTAGGCCTGGTGGTCCAGCGCGAAGAAGCGCTTCATCCCCCCGTGGCCGCAGCCGAGGATTTCTTCGTTCAATTCGGCGCGGAATTTCTGAAAGTCTTCCAGGCGATCCGCCATGATTCCTCCGGCAGAGTTGGAGCACGGAGCGGGAATGTCCGCGGCGCCTATTATGCCGCATTTGCCGTGAATGTTGAGCCCAGACTAATGACTTTCCCGGCGAGACAGGACGCGGCCGGGACGCGCACCCGTCGGCTTGCCGCCGTCCCAGACCATCTCTCCGTTGACGAAGACTTTCTCGATTCCGACGGGGAGCTCGAACGGCTTGGCAAAGGTCGAGCGATCGATGACCATATCGGGATTGAAGAGGGTCAGATCGGCGACGGCACCCTCGCGGATGACGCCGCGATCCTTCCAACCGAGCCGCTGCGCCGGAAGCGAGGTCATCTTCCGGACGGCTTCCGGCAGCGTGAGCCAGTGCTTCTCGCGGACATACAAACCGAGCACGCGCGGAAATGTCCCTGCACCGCGCGGATGGCGCATGCCGATTCCGCCGTCGCTGGCGACCATCACCCAGGGCTGCTGGTAGAACGCTTTGATGTCGCTCTCCAGCATGGACTGGCCGATGACGGAGGCTTCCGTTTTCGCGGCTTCGCCTTCGCGAATGATGCGGATGGACATGTCCACCGGAGAGAGGCCGAACTGCCCGGCGAGGGCGGCGATGGTGTGAAATTCGTATTCAGGATGGGGCTTGAATTCAATGATGGTGACATGTTCGGCGCCGCCAACATCGGCCAGGGCCTTTTCGACACTTTTCGGATTCTCGTACTGCTTATCCGGCACGAGCACTTTGATTGTCGAGGCCCATGCGTCATAGGGGTAACAATCGGCGAGAAAATCCACGCCGCGCCTTCGCGCCGCTTCGATCACGCGAATGTATTCCTGCGCCTTGTTCCACACGCCGACCGTTCCGAGCTTGATGTGAGAATGCTCGACGGGAATGGGCGCGCGCTCACCGATGAAAATCTCTTCCCTAAGTGCGTCAAAGGCTTTGTCCGCTTCGTCGCGGATGTGCGTTTCGTAGAAGCCGCCATGCTTTGCGGCGGCCCGCGCGAGCGCCGTCACTTCGTCCGTGGCGCTGTAGCTGCCAACTTCGTACTCGAGACCCGTGGAGAAACCGATGGCGCCTTCGCGCATTCCCTGCTCGACAAGCGCGGCCATGTTCTGGATCTCGTCCGGGGTCGCGTTGCGCTTGTAGTCCTGACCCATCACCGCAAGCCGAACCTGCTCGTGGCCCAGGAGCGTGGCGACATTCACCGCGGCTGGATTCTTGCGCCGCTCTTCAAGCCATGTCCCGACCGGCCAGGGAGAACCGCCGTCGGGGCCGAGAATCACGGTCGTGATGCCTTGTGCGACTTGCGATTCCGCCAGCGGGTCGCCCTCGAGCCCGCGTGCGGAGTGATTGTGCATGTCGATAAAACCGGGCGCCAAGATAAATCCCTTTGCCGGAATGACGCGTTCGCCCATCGCGGGAGCGAAATCGCCGATCTTCACGATCGTGCCGGCCGCGATGCGCACATTGGCCTGGCGCACGGGCGCGCCCGTGCCGTCGGCCACCAGCGCCCCCACGATAATCGTCGAGGCAGACTTTTCCTGGGAGGGCAGAGGGAGGCATGCGGGGAAGAAGGCCAGAAACACGAGCGCGAGGATTCCCGGAAGCAGCGCACATCGTTTCATGATGCCTCCCGCCCAGAGAGCATACGCTTCCGTCAGCGCACTTGTTCGTGCTGTTTAGGCTGCACTGGCTAAAGTCCACGCTACTTTTCGACGGCCTGAAAGACCACGCGGCCAGCCACCATAGTCAGGATCACTTTCGTGTCTGCGAGTTCATGCGGATCGGCCTCGAACAGATTCTGCGACACGATGATGAGGTCCGCTGCTTTACCCGTCTCGAGCGAACCTTCGGTTTTCTCGCGACGTCCCGCAAAGGCTGCGTCGAGCGTGTAGCCCTTAATCGTTTCCGCGACGGAGAGCCGCTGCTCCGGCACGAAACCGTTGTCCGGCTGGCCTTCGACGGTCTGCCGCGTGACCGCGGTTTGCACGCCTTCCCACGGGTTCAGAGTGACGACCGGCCAATCGCTTCCGAACGCAAAACGCCCGCCCGCCTTGGCGATGCTGTGCCAGACCCATGCGCGCGCGGCGCGGTCCGGGCCGGCGTTGCGCGCCCAGACGTTGAGCGTGTCCGCATCGGGATAAGAATGCAAAGGCTGCATGCTGGCGATCACGCCAAGCTTGCCGAAGCGGGAAATATCGGATGCGGCGATGGTCTCGATGTGCTCGATGCGCGGGCGGCGATCCTGCGTGCGATTCACCTTTTCCGCATTTTCGTAGGCGTCCAGCGCCATGCGCACGGCGTAATCGCCGATGGCATGCGTGAAAATCTGGAAGCCGCGCTTATCCAGGTCCGCGACGGCGGTTTTGTATTTCCGGGGATCCCAGAAAAGCTTGCCCTTCAGCGCGGCATCATCGCTGTAGGGCTCGAGCATCGCCGCGGTATGCGATTCGACCACGCCGTCCAGCATCAGCTTCACGGCGTTGGTGTCGATCCAATCGTCGCGGTACTTATTCCGCGCCCGTTCGATGGCGTCGAGGTCCTGCGGCCGCAGCGCCGGTGGATTCAAAAAATAGGCGATGGTGAAGCGCAGGGTGAGGCCGCCATGGCGGCGGAGCTCGCCGTAGAGCTCCAGCTCTTTGAAATCGCCCCCCGCGCTGTGCACGCGCGTGAGGCCGTGCTCGTTCGCCAATTGGATCCCTGCGCGCAGCGCCGCGAGTTTTTCTCCGCGCGGGGGCTTCGGCACGATCCTGGCAACGAGTGCTTGTGCCTCTTCCTTGAGCGCCCCGGTGGGTTCGCCGGTCTGCGGATCGCGCACGATCGCGCCGTTCGGCGGGTCCGGTGTCCCGCGCGTGATTCCTGCCAGCAAGAGGGCCTTCGAATTCGCCCAGTAGGTGTGCCCATCAAATCCTTCGAGGAAGACCGGCCGGTCGGGGAAAACCTCGTCGAGATATTTCTTGTGCGGGAGAATTGCGTCGCCGAACATCGCGTAATTCCAGCCGCGCCCCAGTACCCAGTCGTTTCCCGGATGCCGCGCGGCGTACTCGCGCAAACGCTGCTGAATATCGGCGGCATCCTTCGCACCCTCGAGGTTTGCGCGGCCAAGACTGAGCGCGCCATCGAGGAAATGGATGTGGCAATCCACAAATCCCGGCAGGACCATGCGGCCCCGCGCATCCACGACCTTGGTGCCCGCGCCGCGCAGTTTTTCGATCTCCGCGTCCGAGCCGACCGCGACAATCTTTCCTGCGCGGATGGCCACCGCCTCCGCCCACGGCTGTCTGGCGTTCAGGGTGTACACCTTGCCGTGCAGGACAACCGCGTCCGCCAGCGTCTGCTTCGCGGATTGCGCCATCCCCGGCAGCGTGGCGCAGAAGAGCAAAGCGGTGAGAGAGAGCAGGAGAAGAGAACTTCTTGCCTTCATGGACACCTCAGGGCCAATCATCGCTTACACGTCACAAGCCGCGAATCAGGAGCCAGCGCGGCTCAGAATGTCGGCGGCGTATTAATCCACAACAGCCACGTTTCCTTTCGTCCGGGATTCTTCCAGCGGTGTGGCGCGGTGCTCTCGAAATAGAGGCTGTCGCCGGGCTTGAGCCGGTAGCGCTCGCGCTCGTGCAGCCAGATTTCCAGGTCGCCTTTCAGGATGTGGAGAAATTCTTCTCCCTCGTGGGTGTACGATTCGCCGCTGCCGCCGCCGGGCTTTACGCGAAACAGATGGGGCTCCATGACCGTGTTGCCCCAGGCGAGGAGTTCCATGCGCACGCCGGTCGCGGTCTCCAGAATCTTTCTCTGGGCGGGGCGCACGAGGCGGGGATTTTCTCCGGCAGGCTCGAACAAGGAAAGAATGTTGGTACGGTAAAAACGCGAGATACGCCGCAGTGTGCCGATCGAAGCGCGCATTTGCCCGCGCTCGAGCGCACTGAGGAATCCAGTGGACACCCCCGTGGCGCGCGCCACCTGCGCCAGGGAGAGACCACGGCGGGTGCGCAGCCTGCGGAAGCGCTGGCCGGGAATTGGACCGGACTCCGCCGGAGCGGCGACGAGCCCCGCGCGCTTGAGAACGTGCACGATTGCGGCCGGATTGAGGCCGCGCGCGCGGCGCAAGAAGATGGCGCGCTGCAAGCGGCGGACATCGCTTTCCGTGTACAGGCGATATTTGCTCCTGGTGCGCCGCGGCGCCACGAGCCCCAGGACTTCCCAGGAGCGCAGCGCGGACGAAGAAATGCCGACGCGCCGGGCGACTTCGCTGATGCGAAGCATGCGGCCGCGCGGGTTCGCGACGGGCGGGGTTTGCGAACTCTTTCTTCTTGACACGGGCACCGGCATTCTCTAAGTTTACCGGATTATAGTAAGGTTTCACGCGCCGGGCAACGATAAATTGGATTGAATCTCAGGGGGTGAGTCATGAAAGGGCTGGGAAAGATGTCCTGCCGGTCATTTCACGTTTGTGCCGCTACGCCCGCGATGCTCCTGCTGGCTGCGCTGTGGGCGCCGGCCGGGCTCCACGCACAGAGCACCGGGGGACGCGTACGCGGCACGGTGACGGACACGAGCGGCGGCGCGATCGCCGGCGCGAGAATTTTTTTGACAAATGAAGCGACGGGCGGCCAGCGCGACACGCAGACCGGAGCAAACGGCGAATACGTATTTCTCGAGGTTCCGGTAGGGAGCTATGGCGTCGAGCTACAGCAAGCCGGATTCAAGAAATACGTCCGCAAGGGCGTGACGGTGGAGCTGAACCAAATGGTGAGCCTGGACATCACCTTGCAGGTCGGAGGCTCGACGGAGGTTGTCGAAGTGACGGGCGCCCCTCCGCTGGTGGACACGAGCTCGACGCAACTCGGCGCGGTGGTGAATGAACGCGCCGTCAGCCAACTCCCCCTCGCCCAGCGCGATACCTATCAATTGCTCCAGCTTCAGCCGGGAGTGCAGTCACAACTCGGCGTAGACGGCGTATACGGCAGCGATCGCGCCGGCGTTGTCAGCGTGAATGGCGGCCGCGGGCGGGACAACAACTTCACCGTGAACGGCGGCGAGGGCAACGACCAGTTTGCAGGTCTGCCAGCTATCCAGCCCTCGCCGGACGCGATCGAGGAGTTCCGCGTGCTCACTAACACGTTTGACGCGGAGTACGGGCGCAATTCAGGCGCTGTCGTCAACGTCATCACCAAGTCCGGGCAAAACGCTCTCCACGGCAACATGTACGAATTTTTCCGCAATCAAGGAGTGAATGCGCGGGGCTTTTTCGATTCGCAGAAGCTCGATTATCTGCAAAACCAGTTTGGCGCCACGCTCGGCGGGCCGATCAAGAAAGACAGGACGTTTTTTTTCGCCTCGTATGAAGGCAACCGCATACGCCGCGGCACCTCCTCGGATACGGTGGCCGTGCCGAGCGATGCGGAGCGCACCGGGGACTTCTCCGGCGGGCCCGCATTTGCGGGCATCCTGCAGAATGCGAGTATCTTGAACAATCGGCCGGCATGCCTCGCCGCACTGGAAAGCGGTCCCATAGACGACAACACTGCCTATGCGGACATCTTCCCGGGAAATCGGATTCCCCCGGAGTGCTTCGATCAGACGGCGCTGGATCTCATGAACCAGTTTGTGCCCCATTCCAACCGTCCAGATGGAACCTTTCAAGGGGTGCCGCTGGGTCACGAACGCTCCAATCAATTCACGGCAAAGATTGACCACGAGCTGACGAAAAAGCAGCACCTGACGGGCTACTACTACTTCACGCAACATTTTCTGGAAAAGCCTTTCGCGCGGTTTCAGGCGGGCGGGGCGAACTTGCCGGGATTCGGCGACCTAACCGACGAGCGCATCCAGCAACTAAACGTGAGCCACACCTGGTCGATCGGTTCGACGGCCGTGAATGAATCCCGCTTCACCCTATTCCGCGAAGGTCAGGGACAGTTTCTGCACCCGCAAAACACCGCGCTGGTTCAGAGTTCGTGCAAGACGGTACCCACGGCGAACTGCTTCGCCGATCCGGCGAATCCCGATACCGGCATCCATCCGAATCTCGGCGCCGGCCGCGAGGGTGTGCCGTTCATCAACATTTCGGGCGGATTCAGCATCGGAAACAACTTTGAAGGCGAATTGCCGCAGGTGGGAAACACGTATCAATGGTCGGACAACTTCAGCAAGGTGATCGGGAAACATTCCATCAAGTTCGGCGGCGACGTCCGCTACCAGCGGTTCGATCAGAGGCTTTTTTTTGACATCAACGGCCAAGAGCTGATTTTCGGGGGCGGGCCCAATGATCCATGTTTCGGCACGATAGACCCGGTGAGCCAACTGTGCAGTGCGGTAAACCTCTTCCCGAACTACCTACTTGGCCTCACCGATCAGTACGGCCAGGGTTCGGCGCAGGACGAACTGATGCGCAGCAAGGCCCTTTACCTGTTCGCGCAGGATAGCTGGAAGATCAAGTCGAACCTGACCCTGAACTACGGACTGCGCTGGGAGTTGAACACGCCCCAGGCCGACAAGGGACAGCGAGTGCAGACTTTCCGGCCGGGCCAGGTCAGCACGATCTTCCCGTGTTCCTCCGATCCCAGCGAGTGTCCGACAGGACTGGTGGTGCCCGGCGATAAGGGCATTCCGAAAGGCTTGACGAAAACCTACTACAAGTCCTTTGCGCCCCGCGTTGGGATGGCCTGGAGCCCGGGGGCCAAAGAGGGCGCACTCTCCAAGATCTTTGGCGGTCCCGGGAAGACCAGCGTCCGGGCAGGCTTCGGAATCTTCTATAACCCGGTCGAGCAACTTGTGCTCGAACAGTTCAGCGCGGAGCCGCCCTTTGGAGGAAGCACGTTTGTCTTCAACACGCTGTTCAATACGCCATTTCTCGGCCAGGACGGCACGGCGTTTCCAAATCCATTCAACGGAATTCTCGACCCGCTGCGGGGCAAGCCGGTGGATTTTTCGGTTTTCCGGCCGATTCTATTGTTCGGGCAGGCCCAGCCGAACATGCGCTCGCAGTACGCGGAACAGTACAACTTCGGATTCACGCGAGAAATCGGGAAAGACATGGCCTTGACCGTCACCTACGTCGGCCGGCAGGGCCATCGGCTGCTCGCTTCGCAAGACCTGAACCCCGGCAATTCACAGACCTGCGTTGACCTGCAGAATATTGCGGATCATTATGGGCCCACGCTGCCCGACGGCAGCCCGAATCCCGCCCGCAATGATGCCCTGAATGCGGACTACACCTGCGGCCCCTTCTTCGCGGACAGCGCGTTTAGTCTGCCTGCGGGAAGCATTCCGACAGGCTTCAAAGTCACCCTCCCGTATGGTTCCGTTGCCAGCGTAGGGCCGGGTAACCCGGACATCACCCTGGTGGGCCTGCGGCCGTTCTCCTCGCCCAGCTGCAATCCGACCACAGGCAATGGTTGCCCGGCGGACGGCGTGCCGGTGTTTTCGAGCATCTTCACGCAGAACACGATCGCAAACTCTTCGTACCACGGCTTGCAAGTGGGTTTGGAAAAGCGGTTTTCGCACGGCCTGCAATTCCAGGCATCGTACACACTTGGCAAGTCGCTCGATTTCGCTTCCACGTTCGAAAGCCTGGTGGATCCGGTCAACCCGAGGCGTAACCGCTCATTCTCGCTCTTCGATGCGCGGCACCGCTTTGTCTTCAGCTATTACTGGGAGCTGCCGGTGCCGAAGAAGCAGGGTCTTGCCGGAAAGGTTTTCAACGGCTGGGCCGTATCGGGGATCACCACGTTTCAATCGGGCTTTCCGATCCGCATCACGTCGCAGGACGACGTCGAGCGACAGGGCAGCTTCGACTTCGAGACGCCGGGCCAGCCAAACGTCGGCGCGCGATTCCAGAGACTTGACCCGCGCGGTCCGGGCAATCTCGGCTTCAATCCCGACGCGTTTACGAATGACACCGTAACGACCGGAACGATCGGTAACGCGCCGCGCACGGTATGCTGCGGGCCGGGACTCAACAACTGGGAGATCGGATTCCAGAAAGTCACCACTCTCCGCGAACGCTTCCAGTTGGAATTCCGCGGCGAAGTCTTCAACGTCTTCAACCACGCGCAGTTCTTTCAGCCGGACGGCAACATCACCGACGGGAGCGATTTTGGCCGCGTGAAGCGCGCCCGCGATCCGCGGCTGGTACAGTTTGCTCTGAAATTGAAATTCTAGAGCGCGGGAGGAAGTTGGCACCCATTTCAGCGGAGCGGCCCGGACGGGCTGCGCCGCCATTTGCCGGCAGAGTTCATCGGATCGAAGCGCCCGCCTGTTTGTTTTCCAAGGAATGCGCCGGCAAACAGGCCGGGGCACCGCCCCGCAAGCTGCTGGCGCGGCGATACTGACGGCAGGGAACAGACCTGCGAACAGGGAGTATGGAAATGCAGGAAGGACTGCAGAAAGAACTGGCTACGTACGAGAAGCGCACGCCGAAATCGGCGGCGGCGCACCGCCGCGCGGAACAGCGCATCCCGTTGGGCGTGGCGAGCAACTACCGCCATTACGAACCCTACCCGCTATTCGTGAAAGAGGCGCAGGGAAGCAAGATCCGCGACCTCGACGGCAATGAGTACGTGGACCACAACCTGTGCTTCGGCACGCTGATGGCCGGGCACAGTCATCCCGCCGTGGTGCGCGCTGTGGAGGGCCGGCTGCGCTTGGGCACGGCGTACGGCATGCCGCACGAGATGGAGTGGGAGCTCGCGGAAGAGATTTGCGCGCGCTTTCCGGTGGAGATGGTGCGGTTCGGGTCGAGCGGCACGGAAGCGACCATGCACGCCTGCCGCATCGCGCGCGCCGCAGCGGGCCGCGAAAAAATTCTCAAGTTCGAAGGCGCGTACCACGGACTGCACGACACCGCGCTCGTCAGCGTGAAGCCGAAGGCCGAAGAGTACGGCGACGCGGGCGCGCCGAATTCCGTCCCCGGCGGACTGGGCGTGCCGAAGGCCAGCGTGGCGAATGTGGTGGTCGCGAGCTTCAACGATCTCGCCGGCGTGGAGCGGCGCTTCAAGGAATACGCCGGGCAGATTGCGGCGATCATCCTCGAGCCGATTCTGATGAACGTGGGCCTGTGCATGCCGCAGCTGGGTTTCCTGCAAGGATTGCGGGAGATCTGCACGAAAAACGGCGCGCTGCTGATCTTCGACGAGGTGAAGACGGGCGCGAAGATCGGCTGGGGCGGGGCGTCGGAGTACTTCGGCGTGAAGCCCGACATCATCTGCCTGGCGAAGTCCATCGGCGGCGGCCTGCCGCTGTCGGCCTTCGGCACGAGCCGGGCCGTGATGGAGCTGCTCTCGCAGCACAAGGTGTTTCACGGCGGCACCAACAATACAAACCCCCTCTCGATGGCGGCGGGCCTGGCCACTTTCCGCGAAGTGCTCACGCGCGAGAACTATGCGCACGTGGACAAGCTGAGCAAGAAACTCACGGAAGGCTACCGCAAGACCCTTGCGAAAGCCGGGCTGCAGGCGTATGTGGCGAGCGCGGGCGCCAACGGAGCGCTGATGCTGTACCCGAGCGAGATCCGCAACTACCGGGACTGGACCAAGATTGATGTGGAGCTGTGGCGCCACTACTGGTTCGGAATGGTCAACCGGGGAGTGCTTGCGCAGCCGTACTGGTGGGACGAGCAGTGGACCATTTCCGTGCAGCACACCGAAGCGGATATCGAGAAACACCTGGCGGCGTTTGAAGATGTGGCACCGGCGCTGGCGCGCGCGCAGCAGGATCGAGGACCGGTAAAGGCCGCGGCGGGCCACTGAAGCGCGGCTCAGACGGGAGATCCGGCTTGGCGAACGAGGTCACCACGACGGCACACGAGAAGCCGCATCTGCGACGCGTGCTCCGAAAATGGGATCTCGTCCTGCTGTTTGTCGTCGCGGTTTTCAACCTGAATGTGCTCCCTTCCATCGCCGCCAATGGCGGCGTGACCATCTGGCTCTGGATCATCTCGCTGGTACTGTTTTTCTGGCCGCAGGGAATCGCCGTGATCGAATTGGCGCACCGGTATCCAGGCGAAGGCGGGGTTTACCTGTGGGCCAAGGAAGTCTTCGGCGACTTCCACGGATTTCTGTCCGGCTGGTGCTACTGGACGAACAACATGATGTATGTTCCGACGGTGATGTTGTACTTCGTGGGCGTGTCTGTATTCGTGCTGGGGCCCGGCCATCAATCCCTGGCGGAGAACAGGGGATTTGCGTTGAGCGCGTCGCTGATTCTCCTGGCCATCCTCGTTGTGCTCAACATCGTGGGGCTGGGGGTGGGGAAGTGGATCAACAATATCGGGGGGATCGGGACGGGAATCGCCGCCGCCGTTCTTGTGGGCCTGGGGATCGTCGTGTGGCTGCGATTCGGCGCGACCGTGACGGGCGCCGATTTCCGGATTCCCGCCAACCCGCGCTTCATGCTGAATTCGTTCGGCGTGATCTGCTTCGGACTGGTGGGCCTGGAACTCGCCTCGGTCATGGGCGACGAGATTCAGGACCCGAAGAGAACCCTGCCGGGAGCGGTCGCCTGGGGCGGCGTACTCTCCGGCCTGCTGTATATCGGAGCCACGCTGACATTGCTCGTCGCGGTGAGCAAGCAGGACATCAGCGTGCTGCAGGGAATCGTGCAAGCGGTGAGCCATATGGCGGACAAAGCCGGGGTGGCATGGATGGTCGCGCCGTTTGCGTTCCTCTTGAGCGTTTCGATTGCGGGGATTGGCTCGGCGTGGCTGGGCGGCTCCGCGCGAATACCGTTTGTCGCGGGGCTGGATTCGTACTTACCAGCGTGGCTTGGAAAATTACATCCGCGGTATGCGACGCCCTACGCGGCTCTGATCGTGCACGCCGTGGTTTCACTCGTTCTAGTGGTCCTGAATTTTGTGTTTATCGGGTCCGGCGTGCAAGAGTCATTTCAGAAACTGCTGTCGCTTGCGGTGGTTCTGCAGTTGATCCCGTTTTTGTATATGTTTGGCGCGTTGTTGAAGCTGGCTCTTGGAAAAAGTGCGAGCAAAGGCTACTACAGCAAGACGACACTCGTCGCGGCGGGCAGCAGTGGCTTCGTGACGACGATCCTCGGAATCGTGCTGGCATTTTTCCCGGCGCAGCAGATCACATCGCTGCTGTCTTATGAGCTCTGGATGCTGGGCGGGACATTGTTCTTCATCGGGCTTGCGGCGTTTTTCTTTTTTGTGTATGGCAGGCGCAAGGCAGCGGCGAAGAGCGCGGCGTCTCCCGCGGCAGTGTAATCCGCGGTGGCGCGAGTACTGAACTTGGGGAGGTTGCCATGTCGAGCAGAGCAAAGGCAGGCGTGCAAACCTATCAGAACTATGTCAATGGAAAGTGGGTGAGCAGCGCCACTGGAAAAACGTTTCCCGTGTACGACCCCTCGACCGAAGAGGTAATCGCCCAGGTTGCGGCGGCGGACAGCAGCGACGTGGATCGCGCTGTGGGGGCGGCACGCAAGGCGTTCGATTGCGGCCCCTGGCCACAGACGACGCCGCAGGATCGCGGCCGCATCCTGTTCCGGCTTGCCGAGAAAATCCGGCAGAATGCGGCGACGCTCGCCGAAATCGAGACACGCAATTCCGGGAAGCCGATTGTCGAGGCCGAATACGACATCGCCGACGTGGCCACCTGCTACGAATATTACGGCGGGCTGGCCACGAAAATTACCGGGCAGGTGAATCCGGTTCCGGCCAATGCGCTGAGTCTGACGCTGAAAGAGCCGGTGGGAGTGGCGGGCCAGATCATTCCGTGGAACTATCCGCTGCTGATGGCCGCGTGGAAGCTCGCGCCAGCGATCGCGGCCGGGTGCACGTGCGTCCTGAAGCCGGCCGAGCAGACGCCGCTCACGGCCCTGGAAGTGGCCAAGTGGTTCGAGGAAGCCGGCCTGCCCCCGGGGGTGGTGAACATCGTCAACGGGCCCGGCGAGACGACGGGAGCGGCGCTGGTCGCGCATCCGCAGGTGGATAAAATCGCCTTTACGGGAAGCGCCGCGGTCGGGAAGATCATCGTCAAGAGCGCCGCGGATACACTGAAACGCGTGACGCTCGAGCTAGGCGGAAAGTCGCCGAACATTTTCTTCGCCGAAGCCGACTGGGAAGCCGCGGTGGATGGCGCGCTGTTCGGCGTGTTCATCAATCAGGGCGAAGTGTGCTCCGCGGGCAGCCGCATCCTGGTGGAAAAGAAAATCTATTCCAAATTCGTCGAGGCCATGACCGAGAAGACCAAGCGAATCAAGCTGGGGCCGCCGCTCGAGCGCGGCACGAAGATGGGCCCGCTGGTCAGCCAAGAGCACTATGACCGCGTTTCGTCCTATCTCCGGGTGGGCAAGAAGGAAGCCAAGGTGGCCATCGGCGGAGGCCGGCCGAAGCAGCTCGGGAAGGGCTACTACATCGAGCCGACGATCTTTTATGATGTGGAGAACAGCGCGCGGATCGCGCGTGAGGAAATATTCGGCCCGGTTGCTTCGGTGATCCCGTTCGAGGGCGAGGCCGACGCCATCCGCATCGCCAACGACACGCCCTACGGCTTGGCGGCCGCCGTCTGGACGCGGGATATTTACAAGGCGTTTCGCGTGGTGAAATCCTTGCGCGCGGGGATTGTGTGGGTCAATCATATGCAGCCGACCTACGTGGAAGCGCCGTGGGGCGGCTACAAACAATCCGGCTTCGGCCGCGAGCTGGGTCCCGGGGGAGTCGAGGAATATCTGGAGACCAAGCAGGTGTTCGTGAATCTCGATGAAACGCCGATTGGGTGGTACTGATGAGCACGATTCAGCTTCGCACAGAAATTCCCGGGCCGCGCTCGCGCGCCCTGATGGAACGCCGCACCGCCGCGGTGCCGCGCGGGCCGTATCATGCGACGCCAGTTTTTGCCGCGCACGCAGAAGGCGCGATCCTCGAAGACGTGGACGGCAACCGCTTTCTCGATTTTGCGGGCGGAATCGGCTGCCTCAATATGGGCCATCGGGCGCCGCGCGTCCTCTCGGCGCTGCGCGAGCAAATCGAGAAGTATCTGCACGTGTGCTTCAGCGTGACGCCGTACGAAGGATATGTGGAGGTCGCGGAAAAACTGAATGCGCTCGCGCCGGGCAAATTTCCGAAGAAGACGCTGCTCGTCAACAGCGGCGCGGAAGCGGTCGAAAATGCGATCAAGATCGCCCGCGCATACACGAAGCGCCCGGCGGTGATCTGCTTCGAAGACGCGTTTCACGGGCGTACGCTGCTGGCGATGTCGCTGACCAGCAAGACGCATCCTTACAAGGCCGGCTTCGAGCCTTTCGCGAGCGACGTGTATCGCATACCGTACGCGTATTGCTACCGTTGCGCGTACGGCCTGAAATACCCTTCGTGTTCCGTGGCGTGCGCCCATCATCTGGAAGACACCTTCCAGCGCGTCGTCGCGCCGGAGTCCGTGGCCGCGGTGATTGCCGAGCCGGTCCTCGGCGAGGGCGGCTTCGTCGCGCCACCGAAGGAATTCTTCGGCATCGTGCAGGAGATTTGCCGCAAGCACGGCATCCTCTTCATCGCAGATGAGGTGCAGTCGGGCTTTGGCCGGACGGGAACGTTTTTCGCGAGCGAGCAGTACGGCGCCGAGCCGGACCTGCTGGTGAGCGCGAAGTCTCTCGGCGGGGGATTGCCGCTGGCGGCGGTTACGGGCCGCGCGGAGATCATGGATGCTCCCGGAGTGGGCGCCCTCGGGGGCACGTTCGGCGGCAATCCGCTGGCTTGCGCCGCGGCTCTCGCCACACTGGAGACCATAGAGAAAGAAGGATTGCTCAAGCGCGCGCGGGCCATCGGAGAGCAGTTTGCCGCGCGGGCCCGCGAATGGCAGAAGCGCTGGCCGCTCGTCGGTGAGATTCGCGGATTGGGCGGAATGTGCGCCATCGAGCTGGTGCGGAATAGCGAGACTCGGGAACCAGCCGACAGGGAAACGAAAGAGGTTTCGAAGTATTGCTACGAACACGGGCTGATCACAATCACTGCCGGCACTTACGGGAATGTGATGCGTATCCTCGCCCCTCTCGTGGTGACGGACGAGCAATTTGCGGAAGGGCTGAGCGTGATCGAAGCGGCGCTGGCTGCGGTAGCCGAGAGGAAGCAGCCAGCGCTGTCGCACGCGTGACGTGACGGAAATTTCGGCGCGGCCTCTCTTGCCCGCCGCTGCAAAAAACCCGGACAGGCAGGGATGCCTGTCCTACCGGAATGATCGAAAACGATGAGCAAAACGGCAGACTGGGGATTCCTGCTCGACGGGAAATGGCACACGGAAGGTGAAAGGATCGAGGTGCGTTCGCCGGGCACGGGGGAGCTTGCTGGCACGACGCACCGCGCAACCGCGGCCCATGCCGAAGCGGCCATCGCCGCTGCCGTTCGCGCGTTTGAAACCACGCGCCGCCTGGGCGGCTATGAGCGCCAGCGCGTACTGCGCGAAGTCGCGCAGGGCATCGAAAAAAACCGGGAAGAATTCTCGCGTCTTGTGGCGCTCGAGGCAGGCAAGCCGATCAAGACGGCGCGCGGGGAAGTGGATCGCGCGATTTTCACATTTACAGTGGCGGCAGAAGAGGCCGTGCGCATCGGCGGGGAGGTGCTCCCGCTCGACTGGCAGGCGTCCGCTGCGGACCGCTGGGGCATCGTGCGGCGGTTTGCGCTCGGGCCGATTATTGCGATCACGCCGTTCAATTTTCCGCTGAATCTGGCCGCGCACAAACTGGCTCCGGCGATCGCCGCGGGCTGCAGCATCATCCTGAAGCCCGCGCCGCAGACGCCGCTGACGGCGCTGCGCCTGGCGCAGATCATCGAACAAGCCGGCTGGCCCGCGGGGGCGCTGAACGTCCTGCCGCTCTCCAACGAAGACGCGGAAAAAGTGGTGGCGGACAACCGGCTGAAGCTGCTGAGCTTCACCGGCAGTACGGCCGTCGGCTGGATGCTCAAACAGAAAGCCGGAAAGAAACGCGTCCTGCTGGAACTGGGGGGCAATGCGGCCTGCATCCTCTGCGCGGACGCGAATCTTGACTACGCCGCGGACCGGTGCGTCGCGGGCGGCTATGGCTATGCCGGGCAGAGCTGCATCTCCGTACAGCGGATCCTGGTGGAGGAAAGCGCCTACGAAAAATTCCTAGCGGCTCTCGTCCCCCGCGTGCAGAAACTGAGGGTCGGGAGCGTGCTCGACGAAGCGACCGACGTGGGCCCGATGATCAGCGAAGAAGCCGCGCGGCGCGCCGCCGAATGGATCGAGGAAGCGGTTCGCGGCGGAGCGAAGCTGCTCTGCGGGGGAACGCGCGACGGAGCTACGCTCACTCCGGGCGTCCTTACGCGGACGAAGCCGGAAATGCGCGTCAACTGCCAGGAGGTATTCGCGCCGGTCGTGACCGTGGAGCCTTTCCGGGATTTCGGGGAGGCGCTCGCCGCGGTCAACCATTCCAATTTTGGTTTGCAGGCGGGACTCTTCACGCGCGATTTCACGAAGATCTCGCTGGCCTACGAGACCCTCGCTGTCGGAGGGGTGCTCGTCGGTGAAGTTCCGACCTATCGCATCGACCACATGCCGTACGGCGGCGTGAAGGACTCAGGTCTCGGCCGCGAGGGGCTCCGCTATGCCATCGAGGAGATGACCGAGCCGAAACTTCTCGCGATCAATCCGGCCGGCTTCTAGTGGCGTTCCAACTTATCGCAGGAAAAGTGAGCCGACCGTCCGTCAGGGGCGATCGTCGTGTGATTTGACGAACTTGTAAGCGCATCAAGTTGGAACGGCACTAGTTCTGAAGCGGTCCGCCGCGTTTCCTTCCGTGGGGCCAGCGACGCAGCCGCGCTTTTAGGTCAAATCAGAGAGGTGAACACAAGGATGCCCGCACGGTACCGAGCCGACCACATCGGGAGCTTTCTGCGACCGCCCGAACTGCTGGACGCGCGGCGTACCACCGCGGCTGATGCGGAACGCCTGCGGGCCATCGAGGACCGACACATCCTGCGCGTCCTGGCCAAACAAAAGGAGCTGGGGTTTGCGATTTTCACCGACGGGGAGCTGCGCCGGCGGAACTTCATGAGCGACTTCACCGACGCGGTCGAAGGGTTCGATCTGGGCGATGCGGTGTCGCGCACGTGGCAGGCGGGGCAGGCGAAGGATGCTCCGGTCAGCAGCGTGACGGGCATCGTGACCGCAAAGATTCGCTCCGTGCGGCGGCTGACCGGGCACGAGCTGCCGTTTCTGAAGGCGCACAGTCCCGGCGCGATAAAGATGACGCTGCCCAGCGCGACGCAGTTTCCGGCGATCTCGTTCAAGCGAGGCGTGACCGACAAAGTGTACAAAGACCATTCCGCGCTGCTGTGGGAGATCGTGAAGATCATGAAGGCGGAGCTCGTGAAGCTCTCGGCGGCGGGCGTGAGCTACATCCAGATCGACGCGCCGCGGTACAGCTACTACGTGGACCCTAAGTGGCGCGAATGGATCCGCACGGAGATGAGGGCCGAGCCGGATGCCCTGCTGGACGAATCGATCCGGGCGGACAATGCGTGCTTTGAAGCGGCGCGGCGCCCCGGCGTCACCCTGGGGATGCACCTCTGCCGGGGCAACAATCGCAGCCACTGGTACGCCGAGGGCGGCTACGATGCCATTGCCGAGAAATTGTTCGGAACCCTGGCCGTGGATCGCTTCCTACTGGAATACGACGACGCGCGCTCAGGTACGTTCGAGCCGCTGCGCTTCATTCCGCGAGACAAGACGGTTGTTCTGGGGCTGGTCAGCTCGAAGTGCCCGCAGCTTGAAAGTAGCGATGAGCTGGTGCAGCGAATCGCGGAAGCTTCCCGCCAAGTACCGCCGGAAAACCTCGCGCTGAGCCCGCAATGCGGCTTCGCGTCAACGATGGAGGGCAATTTGCTGACGGAGGACGAACAGTGGGCCAAACTTCGGCTCGTGGCGGAGACGGCCCGCCGCGTGTGGGGCTGACCGTGTGCTTCTGCGACGGCGAGACATTGCTGCTCGACGGACGTATCCATTCGGAGCAGAGCTTCGCGGAACCCGCGGACGCTCTCCCGCTTGGGGAGGCCCGGCACCCTTAGCGATTGAGCTGGGGGTTCACATCCATCTCCGCGAACACCTCTTCCGCGAGATGAAATGCCGAATTGGCGGCCGGCAAGCCGCTGTAGATAGCTGTCTGGAGCAGGAGTTCCTTGATCTCCTCGCGCGTCACGCCGTTATTGAACGCGCCCCGAAGGTGGATGCGCAGCTCGTCGGCCCGGTTCAGCGCCACCATCATGGCCACCGTGACGAGACTCCGCGCGTGCCGCGACAAGCCAGGTCTCGTCCAAATCTCTCCCCACGCATATCGCGTAATCAAGTCCTGAAACTCTTCGTTGAAGTCATTTCGATTCTTCAGAGAGCGGTCGACATGCGCATTGCCCAAGACGGCTCGACGCACGGCCATCCCTTTTTGATACCGTTCGCGTTCGTCCATCAGCATTCCTCCTCAGGCGTTCAGAAAATGCAGGAGCTCTGACGTAAACTGCGCGGGCGCTTCGAGATTGGAAAGGTGCGCGGTTTCCAGCTCGAGATAACGCGCGCCGGCAATACGGTCGGCGAGGAAGCGGCTCTCCACTGAAGGAGTCACCGGGTCCTTACTTCCAGTGATCACGAGCGTGGGGGCGGTAATCGCCGAAATGGCTTCGCGTTGATCCATGTCCCTGATCGCCGCGCAGCATGCCATGTATCCCTGCGGCGGCGCATTCTCAAGCATGCGCTGCGCTGTTGCGACGATCTCGGATGAGCTCACCCGGAACTCCGGCGTAAACCAGCGCTCGATGACGGCCGGCGCGATCGCCCTCATGCCGCCCTTGAGGACAATTTCGATGCGCGTGTTCCAGACTTCCGCCGTGCCGATTCGCGCCGCCGTGTTGCAGAGCACCAGCTTGTGAAGGCGTTCCGCCGCGTGCGCTCCGAGCCACACGCCGATCATCCCACCCATGGACAGTCCGCAGAAATGGACGCGGTCCAGCCGCAGCACATCGAGCAGCCGGACAACATCCCGCGCCAACTGTTCGATCGTATAGGGGCCGGGCGTCACCGAGGTCTGGCCATGCCCGCGCGTATCGTAGCGAAGTACGCGGAACGTTTTTTCGAGAGCCGACACTTGCGGGTCCCACATCGACAAGTTCGCGCCGAGCGAATTCGAAAGAAGCGCCACCGGTGCCTCTGCGGGACCCGTCAGGGCATAGTGCACGCGCAATTCTGCGGTCTCCACGAAGGGCATCCGACTCACTCGCTTTCGCCGGCCGGTTGCGCCCGATGGGCCGCATGTTCCGCGAGCACGCGATCAATCAGGAACTCCGCCACACCGAGGTACTGCCGCGGATCGAAGAGCCGATTGAGGTCATTTTACGTTAGATGCTTCGCCACGGCCGGATCTTCGGCGAGCACATCCCGCAGGTGGCGTTTTTCCGACCGCGCCCGCCGGCATGCCGCCTCGGCCAACTCGTGGGCCGCCATCCGGCCCATTTCAACACCCAACGCCATCTGCACCGCTTCCGCAAAAATCAGCCCGCGCGTGAGCTCCATATTCTCCCGCATTCTTGCGGCGTCAATTTCCAGCTCCGCCACAGCCTGACTCAATTTGTGCAATGCGCCCGCGGCAAGTCCGATGAGCTCCGGCATGATTTCCCATTCCGCGTGCCAGCCGCCCACACCGCGCTCCTGGTCCTGAACCATGGCGGTGAGCACCGAGCTTACGAGGCCGGGAACGCGCACCGCCGCCGCCAGCACTACTGCCGCCGCCACGGGGTTGCGCTTGTGCGGCAGGGTGGAAGAGCCGCCGCGGCCTTCTCCGGCCGGCTCGGACACTTCCGCAACTTCCGTCTGCATCAACAACGAAATGTCGCGCGCAATTTTCCCCATGGTGCCGGTGCAGAGCCCGAGCGTGGCAGCCACTTCGCCGATGCGATCGCGGTGAACGTGCCACGGCAGACGGGGCACGACGAGATGCAGCTCTTCGCCGAGCGCCTTGGCCACTTCCATCCCTTTGCCGCCCAATGCCGCGAGGGTTCCGACCGCGCCGCCAAATTGCAGGACCAGCGCTCTGCGCCGCACATCGCCGAGCCGCAAGCGATGACGATCCACCGCGTCCAGCCATCCCGCTGCCTTTAACCCGAACGTCAGGGGCAGCGCCTGTTGCAACCAGGTGCGGCCGACCATGGAGGTCGCGCGGTGCTTCCCGGCGAGCTGCGCGAGCGTGCCGGAAAACCTTTCGAGCTCGGACTCCATTTCCCGCAGCGCCGCGCGCAACTGCAGCACGAATCCGGTGTCGATAGCGTCCTGGCTGGTGGCGCCCCAATGCACGAAGCGCATCGCTTCCTTGTCATCTTTTCCGACAAGCGAAGTGAGTTGCTTGACGAGAGGAATAGCGGGATTTCCGGCGAGCGCGGTGGCGCGCGCGATCGCGCCGATGTCGAAGAGTTCGGCGCGGCACTTCGCTGCGATGGCGGGCGCAGCGGCCGCGGGAATCACTCCCGCACGCGCTTCAGCGCGCGCCAGCGCCGCTTCGAAATCCAACATGCCCTGCAAGCGCGCGCGATCGGAAAATAGTTCTTCGACGGCTTCCCAGCGGAACAATGGCGTCAGCAGGCTCATGCCGCCAGTCTAATCATTCTCAGCAGTCGAAGAAAACCGTTTCTTCGGGACCCTGCAGGACCACGTTCCACTCGAGGGTGTCTTCCTGTCCGGCGGCCTTCCTGGCGAGCAGCGTTTCGCGCCGAGCAGGTTCGACCAGGTTGAGGACGAAATCGCCGGCGTTTTCCGGCTCATTTTGAAAATAGATTCGCGTTACGAGGCGCCGCAGCAAGCCCCGCGCGAATACGGACACCACAATGTGCGGCGCCTGCGCTTTTCCATCCGGGCCGGGCACCGGGCCGGGTTTGATTGTTGTAAAGCGGAATTTCCCATTGTCATCGGCCGGAATCCGCCCGTACCCCTTGAACCCTGGTTCGAGTGGTTTGTCCTGCTTATCCTCGGCGTGGGCATACTTTCCGTGAGCGTTCGCCTGCCAAACTTCGAGCATCGCGTCCGGCACCGGCTTACCGTCGCCATCGAGCACGCGGCCGGCAATCGTCACGCGTTGGCCCGAAACGCCGGGGCCCACGAGGTTGTCCCGATTGAGCCAGGTGAGACCGATGGAGAAGTACGGGCCGACGGTCTGTGAGGTTGTTCGCTGCAAGCTCATTTCCCTCCCCCCTCCCACGGATTGGCTTCGCGGCCACTGAGAATGATGTCAAATCGGTAGCCCAGCGCCTGATCCGGAATCGTCGTCTGCCAATCGAACAGTGAGATGAGCCGGTTGCGCGCAGTCTCATCCGCCGTGCAGTTGAAGATCGGATCGTAGGGGAGAAGCGGATCGCCCGGGAAATACATCTGCGTGACCAAGCGCGTGGCAAACGCCGGCCCGAACAGCGAAAAATGAATGTGTGCCGGCCGCCACGCGTTGTAATGATTGCGCCACGGGTATTCCCCCGGCCGGACGGTAACGAACCGGTAGCGTCCCTCGGCGTCGCTCAGGGTGTGCCCGCAGCCCGTGAAGTTCGGATCGAGCGGCGCTTCGTGCTGATCACGCTTGTGCAGGTATCGCCCCGCCGCGTTGGCTTGCCAAATCTCCACGAGGGTGTGCGGCACCGGCCGCCCGTTTTCGTCCAGCACGCGCCCGCTCACGATAATTCGTTCGCCCAGTGGCTCTCCGGAATGCTGCCGCGTGAGATCGCAGGCCTTCCCATTTACGGTTTCCCCGCCAAACGAGGGGCCGGTCACCTCCGAAAGCGTGTGCGGCAGATAGATCCGCGGTTTTGCCGGTGCACGCTTGAGAGAGGAGGCATAAGGAGGATGAAGGTGGTTCGGCTGGGTATCCGGATTGGGCCGGCGGTAGCCCGCAATGTTCGCCATACGATGATCCTCCTCCTCGCGTATTAAACGCCGGCGCGCACTGGACGGGCAGGCTTACTCTGCGGTCGCCGCGCTGCCATGGGCCTCGGCAGTGCGCGCATGAAGGTCGCGTAATGCGGCCAACTCTCTCGCGGTAGGTCTCGACGTAATCTCCAGATTCGGCGCCACCTTGAGCACCCAGCCGGTTGCCTCCTTCACCTGCTCCGCGGTTATTCCCGGATGGACTTTCGTGAGGATAAGTTCGTTCGTCGCCGGATCGGAAACAATGATCCCCAGGTCGGTGATGACAGTCGTCGGTCCCCGGCCGGGCACTCCCGCTGGCCTGTTTCCGTTCGCTTTTTCGAAATAACCGGACGATGTTACGAAGTCGAGCTTTTCCACAAACGCCCGCTTACTGTGTTTGAGGATGATGGCCACCTCTTTCGCCGCGGCGGCAATCTCCGGAGCGCCCCCAGCGCCGGGCAGCCGCACGCGCGGCGCATGGTATGTCCCGCCGATCATCGTGGTATTGAGGTTGCCAAACTTGTCGATTTGCGCCGCGCCCAGGAAGCCCACGTCCACGCGGCGTCCCTGGAGCCAGTAACGGAAAATTTCCGGAACCGAGACCACAGTATCGGCTGTCTCCGCCAACTCGCTGTCTCCGATCGAAAGCGGCAAGACATCCGGCTTCGCGCCGATGGTCCCGGATTCGTAAATCAACACGACTTCTGGCGCGTGCGTGATCCGGGCCAGGTTTGCCGCCGCGCTCGGCAGGCCGATGCCTACAAAACAGACCGTGCCATTCTTGAGCTTGCGCGCAGCGGCGATAGTCATGATCTCGGTGGGCGAGTATTCCATCTCAGGCATGGCTGCTCACCTTGGAGCCGGCCTCGATGCTGCGGAGGTAATCGGCAAAGTCCGCCGTGGCCAGGACGTGGCGATTCATCCACGCAAGAAACGAATCGCGTTCCCGCGAAATTCCGTCCCACGCTTTGCAGAACGCGTTGTCGCGCTTGTAATAACCGTGGGCATAGGAGGGATGCGCTCCGCCCGGCACCAGGCAAATGCACGACACAACCCAAGCCGGCAGCACGCAGGCATTCACCGGTGCGTTCAGCGCATCCACGATCTCCTCGACCGTCACGATCACTTTCTTCGCAGCCAGGGCCGCTTCCTTCTGTATCCCGATGATGCCGCAGATCAGCACATTGCCTTTGCGGTCCGCCCTCTGCGCATGGATGACGGTCACATCCGGATTGAGAGCCGGGGTTGCGGTCAAGACTTCGCCCGTGAAGGGGCAGGCGATGGACCGGATATTCTTGTTGTATTTCGGCAGGTCCGAGCCGACATAGCCGCGCATCACGGCGAAGGGGAGTCCCGAAGCGCCAGCCTGATAACGCGCCGCCATGTCCGCGTGGCTGTGTTCTTCAATTTCCAGCGGCAGCGGCCAGCCGGATTGAATGGCGTCGCGGAACCGGTGCAGAGAACCGACGCCGGGATTTCCTCCCCAGGAAAAGATCAGCCGGGAAGCGCATCCCATGCCGATCATCTGGTCATAAATCAGATCGGGGGTCATCCGGATGAGAGTCAGATTACGCCGGCGCTGCCTGATGACTTCGTGTCCTGCGGCAAAGGGGATGAGATGCGTGAATCCCTCGAACGCCACGGTAGCCCCGTCGTGGACGAGGCCGGCGACGGCTTCCCGCAATGAGCTAAAGGCAGCCAACTCTTGTTTCCACCCGTTCCCGGCGCCGGGAAAACACTCGTGCGCCGGGGTTTCGGGGGGAATCTATGCAAGCCGCGGAGGGGTTGTCAAGGCCGATTATCGAAATACTGTGCGCATATCGACCAAATCGTGTATCCTCTTCCGCGATTGAGGGGCTATCTTCCGGGAGATGCCGATGCCTGCCGCCGAATCTCGCTCTTCTCTCAAGAAACAGACACGCTCCAGTCGTCCTCCGACGAGTTCCGTTGCGGCTTCAGCCACGCCGTCGGCGGAGGTCACTGCCCTCAGCGGTGACCCCAATTTCATGACCTCGCTAGCCCGCGGCCTCGCCGTGATCCAGGCCTTTTCGCAGCGGAAGCGCCAGCTCACCATCTCTCAGATCAGCGACAAGACCGGATTCTCGCGGGCCGCCGTCCGGCGCTGCCTCTACACGCTCGCAAAGCTGGGCTTCGCCGGGTCCGACGACAACCGGCATTTCTTTCTCAGGCCGCGGGTTTTGGCGCTCGGCCATTCCTACATCTCCTCGATGCCCCTGGCCACTGCGGCGCAGCCGGTCCTGGAACATGTCAGTCATCTCTTGCACGAATCTTGTTCCATCGCGACCTTGGACGGGCTCGACATCATTTATGTCGCCCGGGTGAACGTGACGCGCATCATGGCGATTGACCTCGGTGTCGGAAGCCGCTTGCCGGCGTTCTGCACATCCATGGGCCGCGTCTTGCTGGCTGACCTGCCGCCGGAAAATCTCGAGGAGTATCTCGTGCATGTGGAGTTCACGCGCTACACCGAGCGGACCGTCATCCAAACCGAAAAGCTGAGGCAAGTGTTGCGACAGGTTCATCGCAACGGGTATTGCATCGTCGATCAGGAATTGGAACTCGGCCTGCGTTCCATGGCCGTGCCGATCCAGAATCCCAGCGGCAAGGTGGTCGCGGCGCTCAACGTCGGAGCACACGCGCAGCGCGTTTCCATTCAGGACATGCAAATCAGATTCCTTCCGCACCTGCGGGCCGCAGCACAAGAACTTTGTATGCTCCTGAGGTGACCGCCGGCCTACAACTGTGACGGCACGCAGGGACAAGCTTGAGGTGCGCGTTCGGCGAGGTCTGAGATTCATCTTTGCGGAGTGAGTCGAGAGGGCCATGGAGCACTCGAGGCGCTACGAGAATACTTTAATTGCCATCCTCTTTTTTTCCTGGGGCACGGTCTTCCTGGACCGCATGTCGCAGCTCTACCTGGCGCCCTATATCGCTCCCGAATTTCACCTAACACACGAACAGATTGGTTTGCTCGCTTCTGCGCTGGCAATCACGTGGGCTGTGTCGACACTTTTCTTTGGCGCATTGTCGGACCGCTTCGGGCGGCGGCCGATCCTGATCCCGGCCGTGTTCGCTTTTTCTCTCCTGTCCTGGATTTCAGGGATGGTGCATAGCTTCCATCAACTCCTGCTGGTACGGGCATTGCTGGGTTTTGCGGAAGGGCCAACCTGGTCCATCATGACGGCGCTCATCGAGGAATCGTCTCATCCATCCCGGCGCGGACGGAACATCGGAATCGTCGTAAGCGCTACAGCGCTGGTCGGCTTGGCCGTTGCGCCGGTACTCACAACGCAAGTCGCGGCGCGCTTCGGCTGGCGGTGGGCGTTCTTTGTGGCCGGTGTCCCCGGCATGATCATGGGTCTGCTGATATGGAAGTTTGTCAAGGAGCCGCAGAGAAGCTCCGGTCCCGACCATCATGGACATCCGGTCAGGGTTCAGGACTTCCTCTCTATCCTGCGCTATCGCAACATTTGGCTGTGCTGCGCGGGAGCGGCTGGCTTCATATCCTGGTTGTTCCTGTTCAACGTCTTTGCGCCACTCTACATCACGGAGGTTGCGCATCAAGCGCCCACGACCGCGGGTTTCTTGCTCGGCGCGAGCGGCCTGGGGAGTTTTTTCTTCGCGCTCCTTCTCCCGTCGTTGTCCGACCGTGTGGGACGAAAGCCCATTCTGCAGGTCACGGCCGCGATGTCCACGATCGTACCGATCGCGCTGCTGCTATCACCGCTGTATGCGTATCCGTGGCTGCTGTCTGCAATCCTTTTTCTGACGAACGGCGGCCAGGGAATGGCGGCGCTGATCCTGGTCTTGGTACCGACGGAGAGCGTGTCGCCGAGATTTGCCGCCACAGCTATCGGGCTCGCGACCTTAGTGGGAGAGATTTTCGGCGCGACTCTGACGCCGGTATTCGGAGGCGCCCTTGCTCAAAGGTATGGCCTGGCGGTGACCATGTGGATGTCAGCCGGGGGAACGGTTCTGGTATTTCTTGTCGCTTTGTTTTTGAAAGAGACGGCACACGTCAGGGCAGGACGGGCAACGTTTCATCCGGTGACTGCGGATTGAACACTCGTGAAGCGATTGCGGAAGATTAGGGGAATTTCCCGCACGGGCCGCGCTCGCATCGAGAGAAATTGCCTGCCGGACAGGAGGGATGACGTTTTCCTGAGCAGTGCGGAGTCCGATCCAATCGCCGAGAGATATTCCCGGGTGGGGGATCGAGCCAGAACGGAATTCGTCCGATATTCGCACGGTCGCTCGATTACTGGCTTGACAAACGGTTGTGCCAGGCAGTAGACCTGCTGTCCATCTGGGGTTCCTCTGGCACAACGAAAGTGTTTTCCGGAACGCGTTGGAGCGAATATTCCCTGAGAGGGGTGAATCATGAGGAGACGTTTAGGCCTGGTGGCTACGCTTGCAATCGCGAGCTTGTTCGTTTGTGCGAACTCGGCATTTTCGCAAGTCGGCGCCAGCCTTGCCCAGTTGAACGGCACCGTGCGAGACGCAAGCGGGGGTTCCGTGGCCAAAGCGTCCATCACGCTGCGTGAGGTGGATACCAATCGGAAGTATTCTGCTGTCTCGAACGAGAACGGCTCTTACGTGCTTCCCAGCTTGCCGTCCGGCCTCTATGAATTGGTGGCCGAAGCCACCGGTTTTTCCAAATCCACGCGGACCGGCATTGTCCTCACGGTGGGCCAGGTTGCCACGATTGACATCGATCTGAAGGTTTCGTCGGTTGGGGAGAAAGTGGAAGTCACCACCGAGACACCGCCCGTGGAGCCGACGCGGACGGAAATCAGCCAGGTCATCGACACGAAACAAATCGGGTCGCTGCCGATCAGCGGCCGGCTGTTTACGGATTTCGCGCTCTTGACGCCCGGGGTGGCCACGGGGCGGACCAGCTTGCAATCGACGTTCACGGAATTTGAAGTAACCCGAGTTTCTTTTGGAGGCATGCGAGACTTCAGCAATATTGTCACCGTGGACGGCGCGGATACCATCAATACGGTGACGTCTTCCCAGCGGGCCACGCCTTCGCAAGAAGCTGTCAGCGAATTCCGAGTGGTGAACAACAGTTTTGGAGCAGAGTATGGCCGGGCGCTGGGAGGGATCGTCAACATCGTCACCAAGTCGGGCACGAACGAACTTCACGGCTCGATCTACGATTATCTTCGCAATCAAGCCACCGATGCGCGCTCGCTATTGCTTCCCGAGCCGCAGCCGAACATCCTGCGGCAGAACCAATTCGGCGCGAGCCTTGGCGGGCCGATCCAAAAAGACAAGACGTTCTTCTTCATGAATTACGAGGGCCAGCGGCGCGGGGAGTCCCCCACGTACCCGAGCGTTCTTGTGAACAACTTGGCCACCATCAATACGGCCAAGGCGTACCTGGGGATCGCGCCGGAAAACCTCAACCTCTTGAAGACCGCGGATAACGACAACGGAATCGTCAAGGTCGATCGTCAGTTCACCGACAAGCATCGGCTTTCGGTCCGCTACAATATCGAGGATGCGCGCGACTTGAATGTGTTGGTGGGAAACACGCTGGATGGCGGCGGCATTGGAGCCCCGAGCAGCGGGCACAATGCTTTCATCCGCGATCAGTCTCTTGTGGGAACTCTGTCTTCGCAACTCAAGCCCAACCTCGTGAACACGTTTCTGGCGCAGTACGCGCGGCGGCACTACGACTTTCCCGGCGTCACCGGCCAGCCCAACCTGGATATTCCGAACACCCTTTTGTTCGGACATAATTTCGGAGTATTCGATTTTATCGGCGAGTCGCGCGTGCAATTCTCGGACTCGGCGTCGTGGATCAGAGGCTCCCACCTGGTCAGTTTCGGAGTGGACACTAATTTCAACCGGGATAAAGTCACTTGGCCGGGCTTCACCCCGATGCGCATCGTGCTGCCAGGATTCAACTGCCTGCAAGATTTTGCGAACTTTGTAAACATTCCCGACGGCCCGGCAATTACCGCGTTCAACGGCCCGAATTTCGGGGCGTGTGGTCCCTTGGGGTCTGGCGCCCCGATCCCCACAGAGCTGTTGCATGGCACACCGATCGTGTTCTGGGGGGCGCCGCTCGGATCGGGCCCCGTCGCCGAGGGCAGTCTTCCGCCGGTTATCCCGACCAACTGGCAAAACGCCTATTTGCCTTCCCTCGTGGAAGCCTTCAACGTTCACATGAACCACTCTTACTATGGATTATTTGTTCAGGACCAGTGGAAGATCAATTCCAGGCTGACCTTCAACTACGGCGTACGATGGGACTTCGAAGCCGGTCTTACCAAGCAGATCAAACACGATTTGAATAACTTTGCCCCCCGGATCGGCTTGGCGTATTCCCCGAACTCCAAGACGGTCATTCGCGCCGGTGGCGGAATGTTCTACGACCGATACAACCTTGGCTTCCTGTTCGTGACTTTTCCACAGCGGCCGCCGGCGCAAAACTGCCACATATTTGATAGATCGAACAACCAGATTGCCCCCGGTGCTCCTTGTGATGTGGCAAAGCTGCAGAGCCCTCGGCAAGGCGCGGAGACTGCGGGATACTCTCTCAACCAGGATCCTACGGTCATTACTCCCTCTGGCTTTGTCTTGTCGGATGCAGCAGCCGATGCCCGTACTTTCCTCACTACCGGCCAGGTCCCCCCGAACTTCTTCTTCCCTCCAAACCCTGCGACGACGGGCAGGTTTCTGAACACCGTGGCTACAGAGGGACTGGACGCCAATAGCCGGACATCCTATTCCCTGCAGGGCAGCCTTGAAATCGACCGCCAGATTGGAAAGGGACTCACGCTCAGCGCCGGCTATCTCTTCGTTGCCGCTCACAAGTTGGTTCGAGCAGAGAACTTGAATGTGTCCTGCCCGGTGGGTGCCGCCCAAACGCGGGAAAGCAACAACGTTCTTGTCAACTGCACGGGTGGCGCGCAGCTTTTCGGCAAGGACTTCTTCAATGGACCGGAATACAATTCCGGCCTTGCCTACTACACCGACAACAGCGGCAACTCCGTTTTCCATGGTCTGACTTTTCAAGGGAGTGAGAGGGCCGGAAAGTATTTCCGCCTGAACGCGAACTACACCTACTCGAAGACGCTGGATGATGGAACCTTCACCACGTTTGTCAGCACGCCACAGAATCTGTTTAGGAGATTCCTGGAGCGGGCCAATTCGAACCAAGACATTCGCCACCGGTTCATAGCCAACTTTGTCGCCAGCGGGCCGGAGAAGACCTTTCTCCGGAACTTCGAGTTGAGCAGCATTATCACGGCGCAATCGGGACGCCCCTTCACCATATTCGCGGGGTTTGATGCGAATAACGACACCAATCCTGTAACAGACCGTGTGGGGCTCGCCGCGAGGAATACGTACTATGGCGACAAATTGGTGACCGCGGATGTCCGGTTGTCCCGGTACTTCCAGCTTCGAGAGCGCATGAGGCTGCAGTTGGTCGCCGAAGCATTTAATCTTTTCAACCGTGCAAACGTCGATGAGGTATTTAGTGTGTATTTTGCGCCTGTCTTCCTTGGAGGCACGCCGAAACACTACAAAGACGGCGTTGCGGACCCGGCCAATCCGGGGTTCGGCAGTCCGCGGACTGTGTTCAACCCGCGCCAGTTGCAATTCGCGGCAAAGATTACCTTTTAGGGTAGGCCTTGCGGCGGCAGAGTTAGGTTCCGGCGGCGCGTTTTTCAAAATGACTTTGTTCTTCGGGATGGCAAGAGCATGCGGGACGATTCGCCCGGATTACCGCAGCCTTGTTTGGACGGATGGCGCAGGAATCCCCGGACAACACGTTTTGTTGCCGTTCCCGGTCTGGCGGGAGTCATTCCTCAACGATGGCGATCTGGAGATGGCGAAATGGCCGTCTGCGCGACTGTCTCCTTAACCGCTTAGCCCGCAGAGGAAAAGCTTGACCGGAAGAAGTTCTACTCCCTGAAGATTCCAAGAAGCTACATCCACTCCACGGAAGACATTGCCCTGCGGCCGGGTGAATGGGGATGGCATCCGCTCAATTGATTTCGAGGTGATTGCGGCAACTGGGCGCCCCAAAACGCCAAGAACCCGCATCAACGCATGGCAGCCTGGCGGCTGATTTGGCTTCCACGAAGCTCCTTATGTTTCGACAACCTTTTTCGGGATAAGATGTTGGGCGAAGCTAGGGCCCGTAGCTCAGCGGTTAGAGCAGCGGACTCATAATCCGTTGGTCCCAGGTTCAAATCCTGGCGGGCCCACCAAGCTGACACACACCCATCCGCGCTCACTTTGTAGACGTGACAATTTGTCCAGAAGCCGCTTCGGGCGCGGAGTTGGCGCATATTGTTAGCGGTGAACCACCATTCCCCACTCAAAGATGTCATTCCCCGGACTTCAGAGGAACTTCACCGCCGCGCGAGCTGCATTTCTTGCGGGGTTGGCGCGAATCAAATCAGAACACGGCGACGAGATGTGATTTGGCGGCTTTTCCATTGACCGAACAATAAGTTCGCTCCGGTGGATTTGCCTACGCGCGAGCTGTCGCGCCGGGCGATCTCGAATAACGCATTGCTAAGAATGCCGGGAATAGAAAAATTGGAGAGAGACGGATTGAATCGGCCTACTATGAGGGGAAACAAGTTGAACAGTTGCTGCGGAGAGGTTTTGTGCCACGTCTCTACTGCTCCCGAATCGCGTTCATTCTCACTGCGCTGCTGACTTTGGGCAGCGCGGCTGTAGCATCCGATACTCCTGCCCGGCAGATCACAAAGCTCCTTCTACATGACAACTGGCAGCTCCAGTCTTCCTGCCTGGTCCATCAGGAGGGTGGCCAGATCTCCACGGCCGGATTCGCAGCGAACGGCTGGCATCGCGCCCAAGTACCGGGCACTGTCGTTGGATCTCTGGTCGCCGACAAAACTTATCCCGATCCGACTTTCGGCACAAACCTGCGTCTTTTTCCAGGCATGGACTATCGATCCGCGGCCATCTTCGCGAATCAGGACATGCCCCAGAACAGTCCTTTCCGCTGTTCGTGGTGGTATCGCACGGAATTCGTTGTCTCCGCCGCATTCGCCCGGAAAACCATCTGGCTGCGTTTCCTGGGAATCAACTACCGGGCCAACATCTGGGTCAACGGACAGAATATCGCCGGCCGGGACGAACTCGCCGGCGCCTACCGGGCTTTCGAATTCAATGTCAGCAAGGTTCTCCGCCCCGGCAAGACGAACGCACTCGCGGTAGAGATTTTTGCTCCGGAAAAGAACGATCTGGGACTTACCTGGGTCGATTGGAACCCCACGCCCGCCGACAAGAGCATGGGCATCTGGAGAGAAGTCGTCCTGAGTTCGACCGGAAAAGTGTCAATCCGAAAGCCGTTCGTCGCTTCGAGACTCGATTCTGAGCAAAAGGATGCACAGCTGACAATCAGCGCTGAGCTACGAAATGCTTCGGATCAGCCAGTCAACGGCATCCTCCACGCCGAGGTGGATAGCGTCAAAATCAGCCAGCCGGTACGTTTGGCTGCGGGAGAAACCAGGATTATTCATATTTCCCCGGATCAATTTCCGCAAATGAGGCTCAAGAAGCCGCGACTCTGGTGGCCCTATCCGATGGGTACGCCAAATCTCTACACCGCCAGGCTCTCTTTCGATATGGGCAGTCATGTTTCGGATTCCACGACGCTGCAGTTCGGCATTCGCGAAGTCACTTCCGAACTTACCGACAAAGGCTATCGTCTTTTCAGGATCAACGGTCGGAGAATCCTCATCCGCGGCGCCGCATGGGCGCCTGATCTGTTTCTCCGGTGGTCTTCGGAGAGGCTCGATGCCGACCTGAGCTACGTTCGCGACATGGGCTTGAATGCGATCCGCCTGGAAGGAAGGCTCGACCGCGACGAGTTTTTCGAGAAGACCGACCGGATGGGCATTCTCGTTATGCCCGGCTGGGTCTGTTGCGACGCGTGGGAGCGCTGGAAGAACTGGACAGACGAAACAAAAACGATTGCTGCGGCTTCGCTGATGGATCAGATTGGCCGCCTGCGGAATCATCCTAGCGTTTTTGTCTGGCTCAATGGCAGCGACAATCCGCCGCCTGCTGCTATCGAGGATATGTATCTCGGCATCTTGAGAGACCTTGAGTGGCCCAATCCGTCGCTCTCCTCAGCCTCCGCGGCGATGACAAGCGTCTCCGGAAAATCCGGCGTAAAAATGACGGGGCCCTACGAATATGTTCCGCCAGTGTACTGGCTGTCCGATATAGAGGCCGGCGGCGCCTATGGCTTCAACACCGAGACCAGCCCGGGGCCCGCAATCCCGACACTGGAGAGTCTGAAACGCTTTCTCCCCGCGGATCATCTGTGGCCCATCGATGACGTATGGAATTATCACGCGGGCGGCGGGCGATTCACGAATGTGAACATTTTCACGGACGGTCTCAACCGGCGCTACGGCCAAGCCACCTCTCTCGAGGACTACGTTCGCAAGGCACAGGCCATGGCCTACGACGGCCAGCGCGCCATGTTCGAAGCTTACGCCCGCAACAAGTACGCATCCACGGGGGTCATTCAGTGGATGCTGAACAACGCTTGGCCCTCGCTCATCTGGCACCTCTATGACTACTACCAGGTTCCTGCAGGCGGCTACTACGGTACGAAGAAGGCTTGCGAGCCGGTTCACGTGCAGTATTCCTACGACGATGATTCCGTCGCCGTGATCAACGAGACAGATCAGTCCCTGCGGGGAATGAGGGTGAGCGCAAAACTATACAACATAGATACGATGGAAAAAGCCTCTCGTGAAGCCACTCTCGACCTGGCGCCCGACAGCAGCGCAAAGGCCTTTGATCTGTCGAGGCCCGGCGATCTCTCCGCTACTTACTTTCTCCGACTAAAACTGAATGATAGAGAAGGCAAACTCATCAGTGAAAACTTCTACTGGCTTTCGACAAAACCAGACAAGCTCGATTGGTCGAAACGGAAAGACACCGCCTACACCCCTCAATCGGAATTCGGCGATTTGACGGGTCTGGATTCGCTGCCGCCCGTGCGCGTCGCCGTAACGAAATCAAATTTCAAGAGAGACGGGAAGAGTGGGTTGCATGTCCTCGTTGAGAATCGCGGCGCCGCCGTCGCCTTTATGGTTCATTTGCGCCTCACGCGAGGCCAAGGCGGCGAGGATCTAACGCCCGTCTTTTGGAGCGACAACTATTTCTCGCTGTTGCCCGGCGAAAAACGGGAAGTAGAAGCAACCTACGATCTTTCCGCGCTGAACGGGAAGCCCGTCGAACTGGAAATCGATGGCTGGAATGTCGCTCATTAGCGCGGCCGCGCCGGCGCCCGACTCGGCGTTCCCCGAGTTCTTCCTTTTTTCCCCTGCTGAATCCGGCCGTTGATGCCGGGGGAATCCCCCCTATTCCTGCGGAATATCAAACGAGAGGGGTTCGCGGAAACCCCGAGTCTTCCAAACACCAAAGGCGATTCCCAGCGCCATCCAGAGCGATCCGGCGAGCTTCGCCGGATGGCTGAGATTCCACCACAGCCCAAGACAAATAAAGAAGCCCAAGACAGGCGGGAGGAAATTCACCAGCTTCTTCCGGCGCTCGCGGACGAAGTAGCGCAAGAAGGCCGCTGCATTCACGCCCATGAAGGCGATTAGCGCACCGAAGTTCAATAATTCTGCCCCGCGCTCGTACGTGAGGAAGAAAGCGCCCAGGAGAGCCAGCGCGCCGACAAAGCAAACATTATTGCGCGGAACATGGTGGTTTTGGTCCACAACACCGAAGAAGGATTTCGGCAAGGCATTGCTGCGACCCATCCCGTAGAGCAACCGCGCGGCGCCGATCTGCGCCCCCATTCCTGATCCGAAGTTCGCGAGGAGCAGTGTGAAGCCCATAACGGCGAGAAGAGGTTGCCAAGCGCGGCCCGCCACGTGAACGAATGCCGTATCGACGTTTGGAAAAGGCTGCGTTGCAGGCCAGATGAGCTGCGCGGCGTACACTTCGAATGCCGAGAGGATTCCGATGACCACGCAGGTGAGCACCGTGGCGAACAGGATATTTCGCCGCGGATTCTCAGCTTCTTCCGAAAGCGTCGAAATCCCGTCAAATCCGATGTACGTCAGCACCGCGATGGAGGTGCAGCCGAAAAGAGCGCCCGTGCTGAACGATTGTGGGTCGTAGAAGGGGCGCGTGAAAAACGAAGGGTCGGCGTGCGGGTGCCCCATGATGTAGCGCGCCGCAGCCACGAAGAACACCACAATGACGGCGCCCATCCCCGCCGCCATCCCGGCGTTGATGCGAGCGGAGGTCTTGATCCCACGGAGATTGAGCAGCGTGAAGACGGCGGCGAAGAAGATTTTCCATCCCCAAACGGGGATGCCCGGCGCAAAGTCATGCGCTTGTTGCGCACACCAGATCGTACAGATCAGCGGGTTGAGCATGTAATCCATCACCATGCTCCAGCCGGTGACATAGCCAAGACCGGGATGGATCTCCTGCGCGACGTACGTGAAGGCCGAGCCGGCGCTCGGGTAGGCGCGTGCCATACGGCCATAGCTGATGGCAGTAAATAGCATTGCCACCATGGCGATGAGAATTGCGGTGACAACGTGGCCGCGTCCACGTTGGCTGAGGACGCCGAAGACGGACATCGGGGCAACCGGCTGAATGACGATTACACCGTATAGAATCAGATCCCAGAGTGTGAGCGTTCGCCTGAGCTGGGGAGCGTTTGCTTGAGGGTTCCCGCTCATTTCCCCTTCCTACTGATCGAGGGCTGCGCGGAGCGGCCAATCTTCACGACTCGCGTGAGGTGCCTGGGCTCATCAGGATCAAGTCCTTTCCGCAGACCCATGGAGTAGCCGAGCAGTTGGGCAGGAATCGCCGTCATGCGGCCTCGTTCGCAGGAACCCAGCGCTGAACAAACTCGAGCAGTTTATCGAGCGCATCCAGTAGCCCGCGATCCCCAGCCAGAGAAGTGGCCAAGAGCGCAAACGCCAAGAGCAAGGAGGTGAAGGATCGCGTCATCTCGCGCAGGGTTTTCGTCGGATCCTAAGTCTCGGCTGATTGTCCCAGGTGCAGATCGAGCGCACGCCGTGACCGTCACCCGGGGATACTGTTTCCGGCGAAAAGGAAAATGGAAGCGAGAAGCGGGCCCACGCGTCCTGCCTAGCGTAGCCGCAGTGCGTACGAGCTGAGCACTTTCATGTAGTTGCCCCGCTCAAACGCCGCCGGGTCCGGCACCGACCGGTGACTCATACTGCCCAGCATTTGCCGGATGGAATCGTATTCATGGTCTTCCAGCCAGTGGTGTAGATCGTCGAGAACGCGGTGAATGTAGCGAACGCCGTTTTCCAGCAACGCCGAAGTCATCATCGCGGCGTTAGCGCCCGCCATGACGGATTTCACCACGTCCACCGCGCTGTGCACGCCGCCGGTGATCGCCAGACTCGCTTGCACATGGCTGTAGATGATGGCCACCCAGTGCAATCGCGGGAGCAACTCGTGCGGCTGGCTGAGATGCAGCCGCGGAATTACTTCCAGCGACTCAACGTCAAAATCGGGCTGGTAGAAACGGTTGAAAAGCACCATCGCATCCGCGCCGGCGCGGTCCAGGCGCTTCGCCATATGCGGAATCGAGCTGAAGTACGGCGACAGTTTCACCGCCACGGGAATTCGCACGGTCGTCTTCACTTGATGCACCAGCTCGCAATAACTTTCCTCGACGTCCGCGCCGCTTTTCAGCGGGTCGGTCTCCAGGGAGTAAACGTTCAGCTCAATGGCGTCCGCCCCGGCCTGCTCGATGTGTTTCGCGTATCGTACCCAGCCGCTCGGCGTCACTCCATTCAGGCTGGCGATGACGGGGATGGCTACGCTGTGCTTGGCCCGGCGAATCAATTCCAGATAGCCGTCGGGGCCAGTATTGTACGTGGAGAGATCGGGGAAATAAGTCGTGGCCTCGGCAAATTCCTCCGTTCCGCGCCACAGGTCCTCGTCGAGCAGGGTGCTCTCGAGAGAAAGTTGCTCTTCGAAGAGCGATGGCAGCACCACGGCAGCGATGCCCATGTCCTCCATGCGGCGCAGGTTGTCCGGCGCCTCGGTCAGCGGGGAAGAGGAAGCGACCAGAGGATTCTTCAGCCGCAGACCCATATAGCGTGTGCTGAGGTCGGGCATTATTCTTCTCCCTTCTCGGTACTGACCTTCGTGGCCGTCTGCGGTTCCGGCCCCGCGCTCTCTGCGGGTTTCCCCCGTCCGGGCATGGCCGCGCGGTTCGAAAAGACGCGCCAGCGACGTTCCACGTCTTCCTGGGCCAGCAGCAGAAGTTCCGCCGCGGCTGTGGGATTGCTGCGTGCCAGCATGGTGTAGCGCGCTTCCTGATATACGTACTGCTTGAGCGGAATGCTGGGCGGCTTCGAATCGAGCTGGAACGGATTCTTCCCCTCGAGCCGTAACGCCGGGTTGTAGCGCATCAGCGGCCAGTAGCCGGAGAGCACCGCCGCCTTCTGTTGATTCATGCCGAACATCATGTCATAGCCGTGCGCAATGCAATGGCTGTAGGCGATGATGAGGGACGGTCCCTCGTGCGCCTCCGCTTCGAGGAACGCTTTCACCGTGTGCGTGTCGCCGCCACCCATGGCCACCTGCGCCACGTACACGTTTCCGTAGCTGATGGCCTCCATCGCCAGATCTTTCTTGCCGGTTTGCTTTCCACCCACGGCAAACTTTGCGACTGCTCCCCGCGGCGTAGCCTTGGACATCTGCCCGCCCGTGTTCGAATAGACCTCCGTGTCGAGAACGAGCAGGTTCACGTTGATGCCTGTGCCCAGCACGTGGTCCAGGCCGCCGAACCCGATGTCATACGCCCAGCCGTCGCCGCCGACAATCCAAACGCTTTTCCGCACCAGGGCGTCCGCCACGGTAAGCAAGTCCCGCACTTCGCCCGTGCTTTTCCCCGAAAACCGCCGCTTCAACTCCGCGACGCGTTCGCGCTGCTTTGCGATGCCTCCCTCTTTCGTTTGATCCGCAGCAAGAATCTGCCGCGCCAATTCTTCGCCGATTTCATTCGCGAACTTTCCGACGAGATACCGGGCGTATTCCGCCTGCTGGTCAACCGCCAGGCGCATGCCAAGGCCGAATTCCGCGTTGTCTTCAAAGAGCGAATTCGACCAGGCCGGCCCGCGTCCCTGTGCGTTTGCCGTGTACGGCGTGGTAGGCAGGTTTCCGCCGTAGATGGAGGAACACCCCGTGGCGTTGGCGACCAGCAGCCGGTCGCCGAACAATTGTGTGAGCAGCTTGATGTAGGGAGTCTCCCCGCACCCGGCGCACGCTCCGGAGAATTCGAAGAGTGGTTCGAGCAATTGCGCGTCTTTCACTTGGCCGAACGAGAGCTGTTCGCGGTTCATCTCCGGCAAGCCGAGGAAAAACTCCCAGTTCTTGCTCTCGGGCTCCCGCAAGGGCGCCTGCGCCGCCATGTTGATGGCTTTGTGCTTTGCCTCACTCTTGCTCTTGGCCGGGCAGACTTCCACGCAGAGCGTGCACCCCGTGCAGTCTTCGGGAGCTACCTGCAGCGTGTAGCGCAGCGTTTCGAATTCGCGCCAGCGCGGCTTGGCCGATTTGAAGTGTTCGGGGGCGTTTGCGAGCAGGCCGTTGTCATACACCTTCGCGCGGATGACCGCGTGCGGACAAACCAGCACGCACTTGCCGCACTGGATGCAGAGCACTTCGTCCCAGACGGGAATCTCCTGCGCGATGTTGCGTTTTTCCCATTTCGCAGAGCCCGTCGGAAACGTCCCATCGGGCGGCAGCGCGCTCACCGGCAATTCGTCGCCGCGCCCCGCGATGAGCTCCCCGAGCACGCCGCGCACAAACGCCGGCGCGTGGCCGGATACCGCCGGCAGCACGTCAAACAGAGCAGTGACCACCTGCGGGACCTGTACTTCGAACAGGTGCGCCAGTGCATGGTCCACCGCCGCATAGTTCTTCTCCAGAACCGCCTCGCCGCGCTTGCCGTACGTGTGTTCGATCGCGCGCTTGATGGCCGTGACCGCCTCTTCGCGCGGCAAGACGCCGCTGATCGCGAAGAAGCAGGTCTGCATGATCGTGTTGATCCGGCGGCCCATCCCCGCATCCCGGGCCACTTTGTACGCATCGATTACGAAGAACCGCAGTTTCTTTTCCAGAATCTGCTCCTGCACCGTGCGTGGAAGGTGATTCCACACTTCTTGCGGGCCAAACGGTGCATTCAACAGGAAAATCGCGCCGGTCTCGGCGCGGGAGAGCACATCCATGCGCTCCAGAAACTGGAATTGGTGGCACCCGATGAAACTCGCCCTTTCGATCAGATATGACGACCGGATCGGCTCAGGTCCAAACCGCAGATGCGACACCGTGACGGAACCAGCTTTCTTCGAGTCATAGACGAAATAACCCTGTGCGTGGTTCGCAGTTTCCTCGCCGATGATCTTGATGGAATTCTTGTTCGCTCCAACCGTGCCGTCCGACCCCAGCCCATAGAAGAGCGCGCGCACCGTCTTCGCATCTTCGGTAGAAAACGCCGGGTCGTAGACCAGGCTCGTGTGCGTCACGTCGTCCTTGATTCCGATAGTGAAGTGATTCTGAGGCTGGCTCTTCTTCAGCTCGTCAAAGACGGCCCGGGCCATCGCCGGGGTGAACTCCTTTGACGACAGGCCGTAACGCCCGCCGATTACCCGCGAAGTTCGCCCCGATTCCGCGAGCGCGGTGATCACGTCCTGGTAGAGCGGCTCTCCGATACTGCCGGGTTCCTTGGTCCGGTCGAGCACGGCGATGCCGCGGACGGTGCGCGGCAGGGCGTCGGAGAACGCACTCACGTCGAATGGTCTGAACAGCCGAACCTTAAGCACGCCCACCTTCTCGCCGCGCGCCAGGAGCCACTCCGCGGTTTCTTCCAATGCGCCCGCCGCGGAACCCATCACCACGGCAATGCGCTCCGCATCCGGCGCGCCGGCATAGTCAAACAGCCGATAGTGGCGTCCCGTCTGCTTCGCGAACCGGTCCATCGCGTCCTGCACGATCGCCGGGCACGCGCGGTAAAACGGATTGCAGGCTTCCCGCGCTTGGAAGAAAACGTCGGGATTTTGCGCCGTGCCGCGCAGCATGGGCCGGTCCGGACTCAAGGCGCGGTCGCGGTGTTGCCGCACGGCCGCGCTGCTGACAATGGCGCGCAAATCCTCGTCGGTAAGCGGGAAGACTTTGTTCAGCTCGTGGGACGTGCGGAAGCCGTCGAAGAAGTGCAGGAAGGGAATGCGCGATTCGAGTGTCGCTGCATGCGCCACCAGCGCAAGATCCATTGCCTCCTGCACCGAATTCGACGCCAGCAGCGCAAATCCCGTCTGACGCGCGGCCATCACGTCGCTGTGGTCTCCGAAGATGGAGAGCGCGTGGGTTGCCACGGTCCGTGCCGCCACGTGAATCACTGCGGGCGTCAACTCGCCGGCGATCTTGTACAGGTTTGGGATCATGAGCAGGAGGCCTTGCGACGCGGTAAATGTCGTCCCGAGCGCCCCGGCTTGCAACGCGCCGTGCAACGCCCCCGCCGCGCCACCCTCGCTCTGCATCTCGACCACGTGCGGCACTGCGCCCCAGAGGTTTCGCTTTCCTTCCTCCTTCCATTGGTCGGCCAGCTCGCCCATCGGGGAGGACGGCGTGATCGGGTAGATTGCAATCACCTCGCTCAACCGGTAGGCAACGGAAGCAGCAGCTTCGTTTCCATCCAGAATGACCATTGTTTTCGTCATTCTTCTCTCCCGTGATGCAGTGGTTTGATCCGGAACTCAGATTGCTCCAGCGCGGCCTCAAGGGCAGAGACTGGGGGAGCCGCCAACGCAATACTTTCCGATGTCATAGGGTACTATGCTACAGCTAATTTTCACGCAACTTCGCGATCTCTCGGCTTCTTGGTGATTCGGTGCGAAAGAGAAGCCGTTTGTGCGGCATCGTTCACCTTTTCACGGAACAACCGGCGCTGGCGCGCTCCGAGAGCAGAGCGCCGCTGAATCTCAGTCTCATGCCGCGGCACGATGCAGATGCCGCACGGACCGGTTGGGTTTCGAAATTGTAGCGAGTGTCCTGCAAATCGTGCTGGGCGACGCGTACTGGCAAAGGTCCGCGAGAGCAACGATCCCAACGCAAGAGTTGTTCTCATCCACGACCGGGATGCGGCGGATGCGGTTTTTCTGCATCAGCCGTTCGCAGGTCTGGAGCATGTCCTCCGGCTTGCAGGTTACCGGGTTCCTCGTCATGACTCGCTTCACGGGTGTCGCGTGGGCCCGCAGACCTCCCGCGAGGACTTTGCAGCAGAGATCGTGGTCCGTCACGATCCCCTCGAGATGCCGGCTGCCGGAATCCGCGATCACCGGGACGGAGCCCACGTCATGTTTTTTCATCAAGTCTGCAACTGCTTGCACGCTCGTTTCCGGGGTGCAACAGACAGGATTTCTCGTCATCATCGTCCTGACTTTCATAGACCCTCCCCCTACGCCCTCGGTTTTCTTTCAGGAGAATTCTCCTAGGTGTTCACGGTCTGCGCCGGCGATGGTCGCCGCGTTGATTTTAGGCCGAGGCGTCTCAGGGCGCTTCTCGAAGAACTCCCGACTGAGTGGAAGACAATGCTTCGTTCTGCGGAGAAGCTAGTCCTGACACATTACCGTGGAAATAGTCAGCACGGACCATGCCGATTGGGCACAGCGCAATCCATTGAGGGCAGGGATGTTATCCTCACTGTCCGGCCAGAGCGTCATGGGTTAGCGCTAATTCCCGCAGGGACCTGCGTCAATTCTCACAAGGCCACTCCTCGCCGGACACCATGGGGAACGCCCTGCGCGGCCACTTTCTGGGCACGGTCTCCTGCGTCTTGATTGCGTCCCATCCCGGAAAGGGGCACTCTGTGAAGTAAGAATCCTATGTCTCCTGAATTCATGCGCCGCGCCATTGCGCGGGCGATTGAAAATGTGCGGTCTCATGGTGGAGGTCCGTTCGCCGCGCTCGTCGTAAAGGATGGGCGCCTTATCTCCGAAGGCACCAACCGGGTTACCGCCACGAACGACCCGACGGCGCACGCCGAAATGGTCGCCATTCGCGACGCTTGCCGCGCGCTCGGCGGTTTCCAGCTCACGGGCTGCGATCTTTACACGACCTGCGAGCCGTGTCCCATGTGCCTCGGCGCGATCTATTGGGCGCGTCCTGCGCGGGTCTTCTATGCGGGGACGGCCGCGGATGCCGCCGCTGCGGGTTTCGACGATGCGGTTATCTATGAGGAGTTGAAGCGCAAGCCCGCCGCCCGCCGCATCCCGATGGTACAACTCTTGCGCGACGAATCCCTAGCCATCTTCTCCGCCTGGAAAGAAAAGATCGACAAGATTGTGTATTGATCAGGCTTCCGGCCAGACGCCCAACGCTCGCCGCAGGTCTACCAACTGCCCCAGGTGATACGCGTTGTGGTCCGCAAGCAGCAGCGCCTCGCGCAGAATAGTTTGCCCCTGGCCATGCGGGATCTTCGCGAACAAATTCGTCCGCGGATTCTGCACCAGCCGGATCATCGCCTGCAGGTCATTCCGCAACGCGCGCGCGCTCTTTTCCCACGCCGCGTCATTGGGTGGCACCGGCGTCTTCGGCCAGTAGCCCCCGGGAAAATCGGGTGGCGCGTGCTTGGCATTCCGGCTGAACTCCAGAATATCCCATTGCGCGATCCGCACGTGTTCGAGCAATTGCCACGCCGTGTGCGGCAGACCCTGAGCAAACACGGCGCGTTTCCGCGCCGGCAACCCGGTGAGCGCGTCCTCGAAATGCACGTGCGCGCCGCCGCCTTTCAACAGGTATACGAGATGGCCACGGAGCAACTTCTCCCGGTCTGGCTTGCGTGTTCTGCGCGCCGATCGTTTTTTGGTTTTCATCCTGCCTTCTCAGACACCAGCACTTGCTGCGGCATATCCGGTATCGGGTGAAGTGTCGTCTTTGCAAAACCAGCGGTGCGGAACATCTTCTCATACTCCGAGAGCGTGTACGCGTCGCCCGCGTCCGTCCCCGCCAGCATGATGAGGCTGAATGCCGCCGCCGTGGGTGGCGAGATGCGGTCTTCATGCGGCACGAACTCCAGCGTAATGGCCTGCCCGCCGGGCTTCAATGCGGCATGAATTCGGCGCATCAATTTCTCGCACGTCGGCGGGTCGAAGTGGTGAAAAATATTCGTCAGCAGTGCGTAGTCGTATGCTTCGCCCAAGTCAGCTTCGAATGCGCTTCCCGGCCGCGCCGTGTAGCGGTCCGCGACCCCAGCCGACCGGGCATTTTCTTTTGCCACTTCCAGAACCGCGGGCCAGTCCACCGCGGTGATTCGCGCGTTGGCATTTTGTTTTGCGATGGTGATCCCGTACATGCCGTGCCCCGCTGCGATGTCCAGCACCGTGCATGGCTTTCCTTCCGCGGCATTGATCAGTTGCGCGATGAACGCCGCCGCAGGGATTGTCAGCGGCGCCATGGACTTCGCAAAGGACACCCACAGGACCTCATTTGGCTTGGTATTGTCCCCTTCGCCGGTGGCCGCCCCGCCCCTTCGCACGGCTTCGGTTAGAGCCTCGAAGTTCTTCTTGGCCCACTCACTTCCCAGAAAACCGGTCATCGTGCCAAGGTACGCCGGCGACCGCCGGTCCAGAAAAATAGCTGATTCCTGCGTCAGCGCATAGCGTCCCTCTTCTTTCGTCAAGAAGCCTTGGATCGTCAGGTAATCACACAGGATGCGCACACCGCGCTCGGCGGCTCCCACACGCTTCGCGAGCGCGCCCGGATCATTCGCGCCTCCTCCGATCGCGCTGAAGAGATCGAGTTCAATCGCCGATTTCAGCGCTGCGCTGTTCTGAAAAGCGTTCAGGGTGTTGAAGATGCGTTCCGGACTGAGGCGTTGTGCCGCGGAAGGCGAGGCCATGAGTCGTTTCTCCTCCTGCCAAAGGTGTGAGCGCACGATTATAGACGCAGTCGCCGCCCAACGGGAATGCTTTCCGGCGCATTGCTTTCGGTAGTCGGTCAGTTTCCGGTAAGCGCGTTAATCAGGTATGTCGCTCTCACGGTAGTCATGGTATCTTCCGCCCTGACCTGAGGTGCCTATGGAGCCATCTCCTTCTTCGGTTGGCGTCCGCGAGACCAAAACACAGGCCGAATCGGTCATGAGGCTGGTTGAGATCTCCGCGGGATATTGGTTGCCGCGAGCTTTGCAGGTTGTAGCCGATCTCGCAATCGCAGACGCGCTCGATCAGGAGCCACGATCGGCGGCCGATCTTGCCAAGGAGGTCGGAGCTGACGCTGATGCTCTAGACCGCGTATTGCGCCTGCTCGCTTCGCATGGCGTATTCGACCGGCGCAGTGGCAAATACGCGCACAACGCGCTCTCTCGTGCGCTGCGCAGCGATCACCCGCAATCCATGCGCGCCTATGTACGGCTTGTGGGGCTTCCCGTGTTCTGGAAGAGCTGGGGAGCACTTGAGCAGGTAGTGCGCAGCGGCAAGCCCGCAGTGAGCGACATCTTTTCGTATTTCAAAGAGCATCCGCAGGAGACGGAGATCTTCGATGCGGGCATGAAGTCGAAAGCGCAGAGCGTTATTGCGCCAGTCATTGCCGCGTACGATTTCTCCATCTTCGGCACGGTTGGTGACATCGGCGGCGGTCTGGGACATTTGCTCAAGGCAATACTCAAGTCGGCACCGAAATTGCGCGGTGTTCTCTTTGAGCAGCCGCATGTCATCGAGCGCGTGGGGGTGGACGAGACAATCGCCAGTCGATTGGTTTTGCAAGGGGGCGACTTCTTCCGCGGGCCGCTACCGCCCTGCGATGCCTACGTCGTTATGGAGGTGCTGCACGATTGGACCAATGAGCATTCGCGGCAGATTCTCCAGCAGATTCGGAGGGCCGCACCCGGGATGGCCAAGCTGTTAGTGGTCGAGACAGTTTTGCCTAATGAAAGCGCGTGGGCAGCGGGCAACGGCGAGCATTTCGGCAACCACCTCGATATCAACATGTTGGTGCTTACCGGCGGGCGCGAGCGCACCCCAGATGAGTTTGCGCACCTATTCGCCGACTCCGGGTGGCAGCTCGCCCGGGTGATCCCAACCTCAAGTCCGTACTCGATCGTGGAGGCAGTGGTGGCCTAGCTTGCCTCATCGAGTTGCGGGCCGAGAGGGGTGCCCACGGGAAGTAATTCCACTTGCCTGGTAAGTCGCATAATCGGAAACTGACCCATTACCCGGCTTTCCGGCGCATTGACGATTGGTCCGTCCCCTCCGTATAATCAATGTTTGTCTCTTGCCTCTGGAGGATTGATGTACGCCGTTATTCAAAGCGGGGGAAAGCAGTACCGGGTTTCGCCGGGCGACACCGTCCGCGTCGAAAAGATGACCGGCAAGGTCGGGTCCAAAGTGACCTTTGACGAGGTTTTGGCAGTCCACACGGACGATAAGAAGATTGTCGCAGGCGCGGACGCCGCGAAGGCGACCGTCACCGGCAAAATCATCGGCCAGGTGAAGGGGCCAAAACTCACCGTGCTCAAGTTCAAGAAGACCAACCAGTACAAGATTCAGCGCGGCCACCGGCAACACTACACGGCCGTTGAGGTCAACGAGATCAAGCTCTAGTTTTTTCGAGCCCAAAAAGTCTTTTTAGAAAAGAGATGCGTCATGGCACATAAGAAAGGCGGCGGTTCGTCAACAAACGGCCGCGATTCTCACGGGCAGAGGCTGGGCGTCAAGCGCTTCGGCGGACAACTCGTCAACGCCGGCACAATTCTGATCCGCCAGCGCGGCACGAAGCACAAGCCCGGCCTAAACGTCGCCCAGGGCAAGGATGACACGCTCTTCGCCCTGATCACCGGCGTCGTCAAGTTCGAAGACAAGGGCCGCGGCGGCCGCTTCATCAGCGTTCTGCCCGTCGAGCAGGGCCCGCCCGCAGCCGCTGTAAACTAAATGTTTCTTACGCAGGGGCGGACTTTAGTCCGCCCTCTGTGTCTGCGCGCTGCGATTTTTCCCAGGCCGCTTTTTCACCGGCTGCGCCCGATTGTGGCTTTCCCCTGAGTCCTGGCGTATTCTTTTTGCTCACGAAGGATTTCTCAGTGTTCGTTGACGAAGCAAGAATCTTCATCAAAGCCGGCAATGGCGGCAACGGCTGCGTGGCCTTTCGCCGTGAAAAATACGTGCCCCGCGGCGGACCTTCCGGCGGCGACGGCGGCAATGGCGCCAGCGTCTATCTCGAAGCCAACCCGAACGACAACACGCTACTGCGCTACCGCTACAATCGCGAGTTTCGCGCCGAACGCGGGCGCCACGGCGAAGGCTCCAACTGCACCGGGCATTCCGGCGCCGATTTGATCTTGCGGGTTCCTGTTGGGACGCTCGTTTTCGACGAGGGGACCGGCGAAACGCTTGCCGATCTCGCTACGCCCGGCCAGCAGTTCCTCGTCGCACAGGGCGGCAAGGGTGGCCGCGGAAACCAGCATTTCGCCAAACCCTGGCATCAGGCTCCACGGGAAGCCGAAGACGGCCAACTGGGCGACGAGCGTCACCTTCGCCTCGAACTCAAACTGCTTGCGGATGTCGGTCTTGTGGGTTTCCCAAACGCCGGCAAGTCCACCCTCATTTCGGTGATTTCCGCCGCGCGCCCGAAGATCGCCGACTACCCTTTTACGACACTCGAGCCCAATCTGGGCGTCGTCAACGCCGACGGCGGCACCGGCAAGGAAGGCCGGGAACTTGGCCGCACGTTTGTCGTCGCCGACCTGCCCGGCCTCATTGAAGGCGCGCACGAAGGAGCGGGTCTCGGTATCCGCTTTCTGCGCCACGTCGAGCGCACCCGCCTCCTCGTTCATCTCATCGACACGAGCGATGCCACGGATCAGGATCCGGTCCGCGCGTTCGAGATCATCTGCGGCGAGCTGCGCGCTTTCAGCGAGACGCTTGCGGCGAAGCCGATGATCGTTGTGGCCACCAAACTTGACGCGACCACCGATTCCGCCAGGCTTGACGCCCTCCGCGCCTACTGCCGCAAGCAGAAGCTGCCATTTCATTCCATCTCTGCCGCCTCCAGCGAAGGCGTCCGCAAACTCGTCCGCGCCATCGCCGATGCGCTCGATCTGCTCCCGCGCGCTGCGCCCGATTCCCCCCTGGACTTGCCGCCGCGCGAGAACGAAAATACACCCGGGCGCGATTCGCTCCCCGCCCCTGTCAAAGATGGATGAAAGGTTGACGCAAGATTCGTGATGGCATCCTTCCGGGAGGCGCGTTGACCACGACGCAGGCGCAGCGCACAACTGTCCATCATCATCCCCGCCGCATCGCCATTTTGGGCGGCTCTTTCGATCCCATTCACAACGGTCATCTGGCTGTGGCCCGCGCCGCCGACCGCCGCTTTAATTTCGACGAGATTCATTTTGTCGCCGCAAGCCGCCCGCCCCACAAGCTGAAGCAGCATCTCGCGCCGTTTCCGCACCGCTTTGCGATGATCTCGCTCGCCTGTACCGAGCACCTGCACTTCATTCCCTCGCTCGCCGAGGCCGGCGATGACTTCAGCGGCCAACAACTCCACTATTCGGTGGACACGGTTCGCCACTTCAGGCGCCTCTACCACGGCCAAGGCGACCGCATTTTTTTCATGATCGGCGCGGATGCGTTTCTCGACATTCCCACCTGGAAGGAATATGAAACGCTGCTGGGTCTGTGCGATTTCGTCGTCGCCATCCGGCCCGGCATCCGCGCGGAAGCCCTGCGCCTCGTGATTCCGCCCGAACTCTTCGGACCCCCGCCTGCGCACGGCGCGCCGGGGTCCGCAGAGGAGCTCGAGGGTCCCGTAATCGCCCGGCTCCGTCGCACCTTCGTGTATCTTCTGGACAATGTCTCGAGCGAAGTCTCGGCCACGGACATCCGCCGCCGCTCTCACCGCGGCCAGTCCATCCATGGGCTTGTCTCCGCACGCGTCGAGGAATACATTCTCAAACAGGGCCTTTACCGGTGAACTTGGATTCCTTGCCTCAGACAGTGCAACTTGCCGTCGAAGCGGCACAGAACAAGAAGGCCGCCGGCGTCACGGTCCTCGACCTCAGCGGTCTCGGTGCCTTTACGGAGTATTTCGTGATCTGCACCGGTTTCAGCACGCCGCAGCTGCAGGCTGTTTGCGAAGAAGTAGAAAAGCAGCTCCATCAGCTCGGCCGCTCACCGGCCCATCGCGAAGGCCGCGGCTCGTCGGACTGGGCTTTGCTCGATTTCGGCGGATTTGTGGTGCACGTCTTCAGCGAGCAAGGCCGCCGCTACTACGATCTCGAGCGGCTGTGGCGCTCCGCTCCGCGCATCCAAATTCCCGATGAGCCGGAGGGCGAGGTTCCGGCCTCCGCATCCGAAGAGATGCAGCTGTGAGGCTCCCCTTCTTTTTCTCGTTCCGAGCGGAGGGCCGATGGTTTTCATCAGCCCGGAATCGAGGAATCCCGGCTTGCGCAAAGCCCGGCCGCGCTCGATGTGAGAATGGGGATTTAGATCCCGGAAATCTTTTACGGGTTTCGTAACATGACGTCCACCGAGCGCCTTCCCTGGATCGCCGAAGATCCGGCGTCGGCGCGTCTCCTCGAAATCGCGAAGAAAGTCGCCGACGCGCCTACCACGCTCCTCATCACCGGCGAAAGCGGCACCGGAAAAGATCACTTCGCGCGGCTCGTTCATGAGCTTGGCCTGCGCCGCGACGCGCCGTTCTTGAAGATTGACTGCGCCAGCCTGCCTCCTCAGCTCGTGGAGAGCGAGCTGTTCGGACACGAGCGCGGCGCGTTCACGGGGGCGGTCGAACGCAAGCTCGGCCGCCTCGAAATGGCCGGCACGGGCAGCATCGTGCTCGATGAAGTTGCCGCTCTCGATTCGTCCGGCCAGGCCAAGCTCCTGCGCGTTTTGCAGGAACGCCTCTTTGAGCGCCTTGGCGGCACGGAAACCCTGCGCATCGACGCGCGCCTCATTGCGCTCACCAACATCGATCTTCCCGCAGCCGTCTCGGCCGGCCGATTCCGCGAGGACCTCTATTTCCGCCTCAACGTGCTAACCATCATCATTCCGCCGCTGCGCGAGCGCCGAGCGGACATCTCGCTGCTCGCCGAGCATCTCCTCGCCACCCTGCGCACCGTGCATGGCCGGCCCACCGTCCATCTGAGCGAGGGCGCGCAGCACCTGTTTGCAGCTTATTCCTGGCCCGGCAACATCCGCGAACTGCGCAACGTCCTTGAGCGGGCCGTCATCTTTTCAAACGGCGCTGACCTCGAGCTGGAGGATTTCCCGGAATCCATGCGCGCGGCCGCATCCGGCGCCGCCACGCCGTTAGCCGGACTTCGCTCCCTCAAAGATCACGAGCGCGAAGTCATCGCCGCCACGCTCGAAGCGACCCGCTACCGCATCTCGCGCGCCGCCGAAATTCTCGGTATCAGCCGCAAGACGCTCCTCGAAAAACGAAAGAAGTACGGGCTCAAGTGACCTTATGAACTGTTCGTCGTCGTTCCGAGTCGAGTCCGGCGCAGCCGCACAGAACCGGTCGATCGTAGATTTCTGCCTTGCCGGAAAGAATCCGGCCCGGCCGGACCGACGGTTCCGGCCCTGCCGGAAAGGAATCCCGGCTTGGGCTTGCCTATGAAACTCCGCCTCTTCATGCTCGGCAAGACCCGCCGCCCGGAGCTGCGCGCGCTTCTGGAAGACTACGTCCAGCGTATCAGCCATCACACGCTCATCGAGGCCGTCGAGCTTCGCGATTCCGCCGCCGCTCTGAAAAAACTCGACGCCGGCCGCGCCACCACTATCGTTCTCCTTGACGCCGGCGGCAAACAGCCCGATTCCGCAGAATTTGCCAAATGGCTCAACGGCTTGCGCGAACGCGGCACCCGCGAACTGATCTTTCTCTGCGGCGGCGCGGAAGGCTTCCCCGAAGAGCTCCGCCGCCGTGCCCAACACAAACTTTCCCTCGGCGCAATGACGATCTCCCACGAACTGGCCCGCGTCGTCCTCGCCGAGCAGCTCTACCGCGCCTTCGCCATCCTTTCCGGCAGCCCTTATCCAAAATAGCCGCGTTGACATCCGCCCGTCCGGTTCCTATCCTGTCGGCTCTGTTCAGGAAGGAAGAATGCCCTCAACCCGCCAGCCGTGGACTCGGCGAATCGTTCGTTTACTTCTCCTGCTCGCCGCAGCAGCTTTTGCCGAGTCTCTTTGGCTCGAGCCCAACTGGATTGAAGTCACCCATCATCAGGTTTCCGCACCCTTCGCGACGCCCCTCAAGATCGCCCATCTCTCGGACCTGCACTCCTCTGGCATCGGCCTTCGCGAGCAGCGGCTCCTCAAGTTCTTGGAACGGGAAGCCCCGGATGTAATCGTCATTACGGGCGACATCCTTGCTTCCGGGGGCGACTACAGGGCCTCTGGCGAGATTCTCTCCCGGTTGCATGCACCCCTCGGTGTTTGGTTAGTCAAAGGCAACCGGGAGAACTGGCATCGCCCGCCCAACGAAAACGCGTTCTTCCGAGCGCTTGGCGTGACTCTTCTTGTCAACAAAGGCGCAGAGATCCGCCCGGGTGTCTGGCTAGCGGGACTGGATGATCCTTGGTCGGGGCGCCCGGATATCGACGCGGCGCTGGCCGGAATCCCCGATCGCGATTACTCGATCGCGCTTTTCCATTCGCCGCTCTATTTTGAACAATCCGCCGGCCGCTACCAGCTTGCTCTTGCCGGACATGCTCACGGCGGCCAGGTTCGGCTGCCCTTCCTCAAACCTCTTTGGCTTCCCGGCGGCATCGGGCGTTACGTCGAGGGATGGTTCGAAAAAAACGGGTCGCGAATGTATGTATCGCGGGGCATCGGCACGTCCTTCATTCCCATCCGCTTCGACTGCCGCCCCGAACTCGCCATCATCACCCTCAGCGGCACGGCTCCTTAGGCGTTGCCCGCTTGACCTTTTTCGCCCGCCCCCGCAAACTCTTTTCTTTCTCTGCGCTTCAAACTTCGCGCAAGAGGAACACATGCCCGAAGAAAAAGGACTTCTCATCGTTTACACCGGGCCGGGCAAGGGCAAGACCACCTGTGCCTTGGGCACGGCCTTCCGCGCCGTCGGCCAGGGCCTGCGCGTCCTCATGGTTCAGTTCATCAAGGGCTCGTGGCATTACGGCGAGCTCGACGCCGCCAAGATGCTCGGCGACGACAAGTTCGAAATTCGCCCCATGGGCCGCGGCTTCGTCAAAGTCGGCGGTGCGGAGACCGATCCGGAGGACATCCGCCTCGCCCAGGAATGCTGGCAGGCCGGCCGGGACGCCATCTACGGCGGCCGCTACGATCTCGTCGTTCTCGACGAGATCAACTACGTGATTAGCTACAAGATGCTCGATGCCGAGGAGATCGTCGCGGCGCTCCAGGCGCGGCCCGATTGCGTCCATGTCATCTGCACCGGTCGCAACGCCCATCCGAAGCTGGTCGAGGCCGCCGACCTTGTTACCGAGATGCGCGAGGTGAAACACCCCTACACCAAGGGTATACTGGCCCAACGGGGGATCGACTATTAGCACCGCGCGGGGCGCAATTTTCCCGGCGGCCCCGGAATGGCCTCCCGGTAACGTCCGGTATTGGCGGGTATTCTCCGCCCGCGGGATGCTTTCGACTGTAAACTTTCGACTGTAGACTTTCTACTATGGCCTGGTTCAAACGCGAAAAGAGGTCCATCGATCAAGCCACACCTCCGGAGGAGCGGCGCGTCCGCACGGAAGGCCTCTGGATCAAGTGCGAATCCTGCCGTGCCATCGTTTTCCGCAAAGACCTCGAAGTAAATCTTTTCGTCTGCCCGAAATGCCAGTTCCATTTCAAGATGAGCTCGAAACAGCGCCTCGAAATGCTTCTCGACGGCCGCTGGACCGAGCACGACGCCGGCATGACCTCTACCGACCCCCTCAAATTTGTGGACACCAAGCCCTACGCCGTTCGCCTCAAGGAAGCCCGCAAGAAACTGGGCATGAATGATGCCATCATCACCGCCGAAGGCAAGCTCAATGGCAGGCCCGTGGTTTGCTGCGCCATGGAGTTTGGTTTCATTGGCGGCTCGATGGGGGCAGTCGTCGGGGAAAAGGTCACTCGCGCGATCGAGATGGCCATCGAGACGCACCAAGCGCTCATCATCGTTTCCTGCTCCGGCGGCGCGCGCATGATGGAAGGCACCATCAGCCTGATGCAGCTCGCTAAAGTCTCCGCCGCGCTGGCGCGCCTGGATGAAGCGAAGCTGCCCTACATTTCCGTCCTCACCGATCCCACCACCGGCGGCGTCACCGCCAGCTTCGCCATGCTTGGCGACCTGAATATCGCCGAGCCCGGCGCTCTCATTGGCTTCGCGGGGCCTCGCGTCATTGAGCAGACCATCCGCCAGAAACTCCCCGAGGGCTTCCAGCGGTCCGAATTTCTCCTCGAACACGGTTTTCTGGATGCCGTCGTTCCCCGCAAGGAGCTCAAGGGCTACATCAACACCGCCATCGAACTCCTCATGGACTGAGGCTCCTTCAATCGATGCCCGCTCGATTCCATTTTCTCCGTTATTTCGAGCCCCAGCAGGGGCGGAGTAAACTCCGCGAGGATTCCCTCTTCCTTGCGGTGGTTACGGAAGCTTTTGCGTCATGAACTATGCCGCTTCCGTCCGGTATCTCCTATCCCTCGGCCGGGAGCTTGCGGCTCCGACGCAAGCCGCGGCGACGAAGTTCGACCTGGAGAACATCTGTACGCTCGCCGAACGTCTCGGCCGCCCCGAGCGCGCCTATCCCAGCGCGCACATCGCCGGGACCAACGGCAAGGGCTCGACCGCGGCCTTCCTCGAGTCCATCCTCCGCCGCGCCGGGCTCCGCACGGGCCTCTATACTTCGCCGCATCTGGAAAAAATCAACGAGCGCATCCGCATCGCCGGCGCCGAGATTTCCGACAACGCCTTCGCTGAATCCTTCACCCGCATCCACGCTCTCATCGAGGAGCTTCTGGCCGATGGCAAACTCCGCGCACATCCCACCTTCTTTGAGTGTCTGACGGCGATGGCCTTCGAAACGTTTGCGCGCGACCGCGTCGAGTTCGGCATCTTCGAAGTCGGTCTCGGCGGACGGCTGGATGCAACAAACATCCTCATCCCCGCCGTCGCCATTCTTACGGTCATCGACTTTGATCACGAAAACTTTCTCGGCCACTCGCTCCGCGAAATCGCCACGGAAAAGGCTGGCATTCTGAAGCCCGGCGTACCCGTCATCACCGCGCCTCAGCAGCCCGAAGCCCGCGAGGTCATCCTCCGCCGCGCCGCCGAGCTGGATTGTCCCGTCATCGAGACCCCCAAAGTGTTCCACGTGGAAAGGGAATCGCTCGAATACGGCAGCGTCCGAGCCCTCGTCCGGGAAACAACTTCCAGCCTGGAATTCGAACTCGCGCCGCATCTCCCTGGCCGCTTCCAGTTGCAGAACGCGCTGAATGCCGTTGCGGCTGCCCGGCTTCTGCAGTCGCGTGGCCTTGGCATCTTCGAGGATGCCATCGTCTCCGGCATCGCCGCCGCGGAATGGCCCGGCCGCCTGGAACAAATCCAATCCCGCCCCGACGTGTTTCTCGACGGCGCGCACAATCCCGCTGCCGCGCGCGAACTCGCGGCTTACTGGGACGAGAATTTCCCCGGTCGCCGGATCTGGCTCATCTACGGCGCCCTGCGGGACAAGGCGGTGGACGAAATCGCCGGCCAGCTTTTCCCGCGCGCCGCGGGAGTGATCCTCACAGAGCCGCGCACGACGCGCGCTATTTCGGCAAAGCTGCTCGCGGAATTGACCGGCCACCACGCGGCGCAGGTTCGGGTCATGCCGGACGCCGAAGAAGCCGTCGAGCGCGCGCTGGCTGTCGCCGCGCCGGAGGACGCAATTTTCGTGACCGGCTCGTTGTATCTTGTCGGCCAGGTCCGCCACTTCTGGAAGAATCGCGCCCGTGTGCTTGCCCGCTGACTCCTTTGTTTGTCATCCGGAAGCCGCGACTGTTCTTGCCGCGGCGGAGGATCTCAGTGTCCGGCAGAGGCAAGCGGAAAAAGTCGGTGTAGCGCCGGTCTTCAGGCCGGCACTCTTTCCTTTTTGCTTTCGACGAATTCGTTGATAACCAAGATGCGGAAAATCCCCAAGCGCACGAGGAGAACGATGCCCGCCAAGCCAAAACCTCTCGTCGGCATCATCATGGGCTCTCAATCGGATTGGGAAACGCTCGAGCACGCCGCAAAAACGCTGGAAGAGCTCGGCGTGCCCCACGAAGTCCGCGTGCTCTCCGCCCATCGCACACCCGACCAGCTCCTCGAATACGCCGCATCAGCGGAAAGCCGCGGTATGGAAGTGATCATCGCGGCAGCCGGCGGCGCCGCCCATCTGGCCGGCGTCACCGCCGCGAAGACTATCCTCCCTGTCCTCGGCGTGCCCATCGAGTCGGCCTCCCTCAAGGGCCTGGATTCGCTTCTTTCCACCGTTCAAATGCCCGGCGGCATCCCCGTCGGCACCTTGGCCATCGGAAAACCGGGCGCCATCAACGCCGCGCTTTTGGCCACTGCCATTCTCGGCATTAGATACCCTTCCTTCCGCGACGCGATCCGCAACTTCCGCGCTGCCCAGGCCAGGAAGATTCTGGCCCAGCCGGATCCCCGCGTTGCGGCGAAGCCAACCGAGAAGTCAGCTACGCGGAGTGAGAAATAGACGGCCCTTTCCGGGGCGGAAAACCCATGCTTGCAGCGTTGGCTCGCCAGGCTCCCTGAGGGGTCATTTTGGGTTCGCTCTGCCCCACTGCATGCCTGAGGTGGGACACACATTCTTGTCTGTCCCTCGTCCTTGCCCCGCGCTCTCGCCCGGGCAGGCAGGAGTGCCTGTCCTGCGGTGTCTCTCTCGTGTAGAACCATCCTAGTTGTCGCCTCTCCCGGCCGGATGTTACGATTTGGATGTCCATGACGGTCGAAAATCACGCACGCCCCCGCGTTGGCATTCCCTGGCGCACAACGCAGGAAGAGGCCGAAAACAACCGGCTGAAAGTCGAGAATTACGAACGCGCAATCCGCCGCGCCGGTGCTGAGCCGGTTCTCCTTTCCTTGACAGATCCTGCGAAGCTAAAGCGGGAATTACCGTTGTTGGATGCTTTTGTCCTCCCCGGCAGCCCGGACGATGTCGACCCGATCCACTACAAGTCCCTCAACCGGGGCAAGTCGAATTCGCCGGATCCCAACCGCGAAGCCGCTGACACGGCCATCCTGAACCACGCCTTCGCGGAGAAAAAACCCGTCCTGGCCATCTGCTACGGCTGCCAGCTCCTGAACGTTTATCTGGGCGGCACCCTCATCCAGGATGTACGCACCGAGACAGGCACGCCGACGGCGCACGGCCGCAAGGATTTCGTGCCGGAAGCCAAGGAAGACCCGATTCACGGGGCCGTGTTCGAGCCCGGCAGCCGCTTGGCGGCGCTGGCTGACGGCGAGCGGGCAAAGATCAACAGCTCACATCACCAGGCGATAGCAACGCCCGGACGGAATCTCCGCGTTACCGCCCGTGCTACCGACGGCATCATCGAAGGGGTTGAGTGGGTGGGTGACGCGAACTGGGTGACCGGTGTGCAATGGCACCCCGAGCGCATGCCGGGCGACGCGGTTGCGGAGCGATTGTTCGCCGATTTTGTCGCGGCCGCCCGCGGCACCCTTGCACATAAGACTTAGCTTGCATGGGTTGCGAGCTCCGAGACTTTGGCTGTCATTCTGAGGTGCAGCGGGCAGGTTTGCCAATCGATCGAGGATTCCGACCTTGTCGGAAAGCTTGCGGCCCTGCCGGAAAGGATTTCAACCGCATCGGCAAGGGCCGTTGTTCGCCGAATCGCCGCCGCGGCCGAATTTCGCATTTTCAATTTCGTTCTTTTCACTCTGGGGGATGGCATGATTTCACTCGCAGGCAAGGCGGCGCTCATCACCGGCGGATCGCGCGGCATCGGCGCCGCCGCCGTCAAACTGTTCGCCCAAGCCGGCGCCGACGTTCTCTTCAACTACCATCGCAACAAGGACGCCGCTGGCCAGGTCGAGCAGGAAGCCCGCAAGCACGGCACGCGCGTCGAAGCCTGCAAAGCGGACTGCTCCAAGATGGCCGGCAACAAGATGCTCGTGGATCAATGCGTCGCACGCCTCGGCCGGCTGGACATTCTCGTCGCGAACGCGGGCGTGTGGAACATCGAAGACCTCCCCATCGACAAAATGAATGAAAAGCAGTGGGACGACATGATGCGCGTCAACCTGAAGAGCGTCTATTCAGTCATCCACTACGCCGTCCCGCAGATGATCAAGCAGAAGTCAGGCCGCATCATCCCCATCAGCTCCACCGCAGGGCAGCGCGGCGAGTCGTTTCACACGCACTACGGCGCATCGAAGGGCGCGATCATCAGCCTGACCAAGGGGCTTGCCAGCGAGCTCGCGCGTCACAACATCTTGGTGAACTGCGTAGCGCCCGGCTGGGTCGCTACGGACATGTCCAACCCCGTCATCGAGACCAAGGAAGGAAAGAAGATGATCGCCGCCGCCATTCCCCTGGGCCGTGCCGCCACCGCGGAGGAGATTGCCGGACCCATCCTTTTTGCCGCGTCCGACCTGGCCAACTTCATGACCGGCGAAGTCATCAATGTGAACGGAGGATCCGTCCTGTGCGGCTGAGAACTCTGGCAATGGCAGTGACCTTACCCTTCTTGCTGGGGGCGGCGTCCCCGCGCGCCGCAGCGCAGAATCCGGATGCGCTTATGCCCGAGGAAAGCGCTAGGAAAGCCAAGGCGCTTCTCCAGCAGGTTGTTCAAGCGCTCGGCGGGCCTGCCTATCTTCACGTTCGCGAAAGTGTCTGCGATGGCCGCCTCGCCCAGTTCGGCCACAACGGGGAGCTCACCGGCTACGAAACCTTCAAGGACTACTGGCGATATCCGGCCCAGAACCGCACTGAGTATGGAAAGAAATCCACAATCATAGATCTCTACTCCGGCGATGCCGGCTGGACGCTCGACAAGGGTGGCGTCACCGAAGAGCCAGCCGGCGCCGTCTCCGATTTCCAGGAGCAAACCAAGAAAGACATGGACAACCTCCTCCGTCTGCGCCTCAACGAAGAGGGCATGACCTTTCGCTACGGCGGCAGCGGCATCGTGGATCTGAAGCAGGTGGATTGGGTCGAAATCGTGGACAGCGATCGCCGCACATTCCGCATCGCGATCGACCGCTCCTCGCACCTGCCCATGCGCAGCGTCATCGTCACCCGCAATGACACCACTCGCGAGCGTACCGAGGAGGTGACCATCTACTCCAACTATCACGATATCGCCGGCGTCCAAATGCCGAAACAGGTGACCCGCGACCGCGACGGCCGCCGCGTCTATCAGGCTTTCTATTTCGACTGCCAGATCAACCCCGGCATCCCCGACGAGCTCTTCACCCGCGCCTCTCTCGAAAAGCACTACGCCGAAGTCGGCAAGAAAAAGAAGAAGTAACCCCGGCGCCGCGGATCTCTCGCAGGGGGCTACGTGCTGTGAGCCCTGTCTCCTAAGCAAGTGCGTGTCGGCCGCACGGCAGCGGTTGTTGCAGTCGGGCCAGAGATCCCGGCCCTGCCGGAAAGGCCTCGGCTTTTCCGGCCAATTTCCCCGCGCCTCGTAACACCTTCCTCCTCTGCTAGACTCGTCCTTTCACGATGCTCCTCACCACCCGCCAGCGGCGCTCTCTCGACGCCATCTGCGACACTTTTCTTCCTGCCGCGGAGGGATGGCCCTCTGCCACCGGCCTCGGCGTTCCCGCCGCCTTTGCCGAGGGACTCGACCGCAATCCCCGAGCGTCTGACCGAGCTCAGCTTCTTTGGCTTCTCGACCTTTGGGATGCTCATCTGCACACCCTCGCCGCCATTGGCCGCTGGAGTTCGTTCTCCCAACTTTCTCCCGCCGATCGTACGCGCGTACTTCTCTCTTGGGCTGACAGCGGCCTCCTTCGCCGCCGCACCGCGTTTCAGGCGTTGCGCAAAGCCGTCGGCTTCCTTCACGTCATGTTGCCGGGGCCCAACGGCGCGGCGAGTCCCGTGTGGGGCAACTTCGGCTATCCCGGCCCGCTCGGCGCACCGAAACACCCGCACCCGGCGGCGCTCCGTGTGCACATACTCGAGAACGGCGCGCGGCTTTCCTGCGACGTCTGCATCGTTGGCTCGGGCGCGGGCGGCGCCACCGCAGCGGCCGTCCTCGCCCAGGCAGGGCTCGATGTCGTCGTTCTCGAAGCCAGCAACTATTACGACGACGCTGATTTTGACGGCGCCGAGCTCAGCGGCTTTCAGCGCATGTATCTGGAAGGCGGCTTTGCCGCGACCTCCGACCACAGCGTAGGACTTCTCGCCGGCGAATGCCTCGGCGGCGGCACCGTAGTCAATTACACGACTTCCTTCCGCACGCCGGACGACATCCGCGCCGAATGGGCGGCTGCGGGGGTGCCGTGGTTTTCGAGCGATGAATACACGCGCAGCCTCGACGCCGTCTGCTCGCGCCTTTCCGTCAATCTCGACCACAATCGCGTCTCCGCACGAGAACAGGTCCTCGCGCGCGGCCTCCGCGCTCTTGGATGGCACGTCGCCGCCATGCCGCGCAACGTCGTTGGCTGCGATCAGGGCAAGGTCTGCGGCTATTGCGGCTATGGCTGCCCGCTCGGCGCGAAGCAAACCAGCACGAAAACCTGGCTCGCCGATGCCCAAGCCGCCAGCGCCCGGCTTTTTGTCGAAGCGCGCGCCCAGCGCATTCTCATCGAGGGGGGTACCGCCACTGGCGTCGAAGTCCGCACGCGGAGCGGCCACGCCGTTCCGATCCGCAGCCGCGCCGTCGTCGTCGCCTGCGGCGCGATTCACACGCCCGCGCTCCTCCTGCGTTCCGGACTCACCAATCCGCATATCGGCCGCCACCTGCATCTCCATCCGGTTTCCAACGTGTGCGGCGTGATGGAGGACGAAATCCGGCCCTGGGAGGGCACTCTGCAGGCGATTTATTCCGATGAGTTCCGGAATCTGACGGGGAACTACGGCGTGAAATACGAAACGACCTCTCTGCAACCCGTCATTGCCGCGGCCATCCTTCCGTGGCGCGATCCGGCGCAGTACCGCTCGCTGTTAGCAAAACTCTCGCACACCGTCGGCATCGGCGTTCTCCTTCGCGACCGCGACGCCGGCAGCGTTACCGTGGACCGCCAGGGCCACCCCGTTTCGCACTACACGCTCTCCGCTTTCGACCGCGTTCATTTCCGAACCGGCTTCATTGGAGCCGCGCGCATCCTCGAAGCGGCCGGCGCGCGCCTCATTTTTTCTCCACACGCGAAATTCTGCGCCTACGAGCCCGCCCACAATGGCTCGCTCAACTCCTTCACTCGAGCGATGGACGGCGCCGGCTGGGACAACTGCCGCGTCGCTCTCTTTTCGTTCCACATCATGGGCAGCGCGCGCCTCGGCGGCTCGCCGCAGACGTCCGCCACCAATCCCGACGGCGAAACCTGGGAAACGCGCAACCTCTTCGTCATGGACGGCTCTTCCTTCCCCTCCGCCTCCGGCGTCAATCCCATGATCTCCATTGAAGCCATCGCCCACCGCAATTCCTCCGCCCTGGGCGCACGCCTGTAGCGCCGGCCTGTTGCCGGCACTGCATCGTTCGCGCTTAGGGACCGCCGAATCAGTCCGGGCTCAGGATCGCGGAAGGCGCGGCCGCCGTCTCCTCGGCATTGCCACCGAAGCAGAAGTAAACCTCTTGAATGGATGAGGGGGGTTGCAAAAGGAAGGAGTTCGGGCCTTGCGATGCCCTTGTGACGCTCCTATTTCAGCAGTTTCTTCAGCAGGATACTGAGGCGTGCGCGGTCTTCGTAATTCATCCCGGTGAACTCGATGCCCATCCCCTCGCCCGGCTTTACGTTTCGCACGACGGCCCGCGCCCGCACATCGCCGCTCGGCACCTCGAATACAAGCTTCAGGACCGTTCCCAATGCAGGTGGGTTGGGTGTTCTGATAAAAAGCCCCCCAAGACCCAGAGACTGGATGCGCGAAAGGTGCTTTTTGGCCAGCCCTTGCCAGGCGACCCAGATGCCTTCGGTCAATTCAGCGCGCCCGTAACGGCGCTTATTGGTATCGGGCTGCTCAGTCATCGTGAACGCACCGCCGCGGGCCCGCGTCCCCCGGGCTGCAACCAGTCTTCCATTCTTGTCCGCGGTCAAGCAAGCAGCAATCCCGCGCTGTGCCTGCTATTCAGCACGGGGTGCCTCGAACCGAGCATGCGAGTGCCGAATCTCTACAGAGACTGGCGTTCGCCGCGGACCTCTCATGGCTTGGTTCTTCCTCTCGCTGTATAATGACCGGATGCCGCTGGGTGGGAACAATTCACAATTGCACGGCACAACCGTTCTGTGTGTGCGCAAAGACGGCAAAGTCGTCCTCGTTGCCGATGGTCAGGTGACCATGGGCGACCACGTCATGAAGCACACTGCCCGCAAGACGCGCCGCTTATTCAACGACAAGGTCGTTGCCGGGTTCGCTGGCTCCACAGCCGACGCCATCTCGCTTTTCGAGCGCTTCGAGGGCAAGCTGCAGGAGTATTCCGGCAATCTGGCCAAGTCCGCCGTTGAGCTGGCCAAGGATTGGCGAAAGGACCGTGCGTTGCGGCACCTCGAAGCTATGCTTGTCGTCGCCGACGCCAAGGGCACCTTTTTGCTCTCAGGCAATGGTGATGTCATCGAGCCGGACGACGGTCTCTGCGCCATCGGCTCCGGCGGCTCGTATGCTCTTGCCGCCGCGCGCGCCCTGCTCAAGCACACCAAGCTCAGCGCAAAGGAGATCGCCCAGGAAGCCATGCGCATCGCCAGCGAAATTTGCATATTCACCAACGCGAATTTCACGATCGAGGAGCTGTAGGGGTTATAGGAGCTGCCGGGGCGGAGTTTGGTCCGCCGAAGTTTCTTGGCGCCACGAGATGTTAAACCTGTCATCCTGAGGGCGGCGTAGGCGCCCGAAGGATTTCAGCGGAAGACGGGAGCTTCAGCTCGGCCGTCCCCACTGCGGGACAAAAGGATTTATGCCCAGCAAGTCCGATAAAGAACTGATCCTTCTTCCGGGGGGCAACGGCGCCCCGAAGGAAGAAGAAGCCGCAGCACTTCCCGCGCTCGACGATCTCACTCCGCGCGAGATCGTCGTCGAGCTCGATAAGTACATCGTCGGCCAGGCCGCCGCGAAGCGCGCCATCGCCGTGGCCTTGCGCAACCGCGTCCGCCGCCAGAAGCTCCCTCCCGAGATTGCCGAAGACATTCTTCCAAAAAACATTCTGATGATCGGCCCAACCGGCGTCGGCAAGACCGAGATTGCCCGCCGCCTCGCGCGTCTCGCGGGGTGCCCGTTCGTCAAGGTCGAGGCTTCGAAATACACCGAGGTGGGCTACGTCGGCCGCGACGTCGAATCCATGGTCCGCGACCTCGTCGAGACCTCGATTGAAATGGTCCGCGAAGAAAAGCTCGAAGAGGTTGCCGAGCGCGCCGAACAGGCTGCTGAAGAGCGCGTTCTCGATCTCCTCCTGCCGCCTTCTCCGCCGCCCGCCCCCCTCGCCACGATCACGCGGGACACCGAGGAAGCGGAAGCCGCGCAGCGCGACCAGGCCCAGCGCACCCGCGAAAAACTCCGCGCCCAGCTCCGCGAAGGCAAGCTCGATCAGCGCATGGTGGAAGTGGAAGTCCGCGAGCGCTCCATGCCCTCCTTCGAAATCATCTCCAACCAGGGCGTCGAGGAGATGGACATTAATCTGAAGGACATGCTCTCCGGCGTCTTCGGCCAGCAGAAAAAGAAGCGCAAGATGAGCGTGGCCGACGCCTTTGAATATCTCATCCAGGAGGAAGAGAACAAGCTCATCGACATGGATCAGGTCACGCGCATGGCCGTGGACCGCGCCGAGCAGATGGGCATCATCTTTGTGGACGAGATTGACAAAATCGCCGGCCGCGAATCCGGCCACGGCCCGGACGTTTCCCGCGAAGGCGTCCAGCGCGACATTCTCCCGATCATCGAAGGCACCACCGTCAACACGCGCTACGGAATGATCCGCACCGACCACATCCTTTTCGTCGCCGCCGGCGCATTCCATGTCACCAAGCCATCGGACCTGATTCCGGAGCTGCAGGGCCGCCTGCCGATCCGCGTCGAGCTGCATTCACTCAAAGAGGAAGACTTCGTCCGCATTCTCACCGAGCCGAAAAACGCCCTCATCAAGCAATACACCTCGCTCCTCGAGACCGAAGGCATCAAGCTCACCTTCACCGAGGATGCGGTCCAGTCCCTCGCCCGCTTCGCTGCCAGCGTCAACGAACAGATGGAGAATATCGGCGCGCGCCGCCTCCACACCATCTTGGAAAAAGTGCTCGACGAAATCTCCTTCGAGGCCCCCGATCTGAAAAAGAAAACGGTCAAGATTGACGAGGCCTACGTCACCAAGCAGCTCGCCGACGTCGTCAAGAATCAGGACTTGAGCCGCTACATCCTGTGATCCCCGAAACTCGAAATGCAAATCGCGAAACTCGATGAACTCATCTCGCTGATTGTGCGGCCGCCCAAACGCAAACCGCGCGGCCTTTCGAGTTTCGAGTTCCGAACTTCGCTTTTCTGTTTGTTCTTGCTCGCCGGCTGCGGCGCTCCCGGTGAGCCTCAGCCTCCCGCTCCGCCCATCCCTGCCGCCGTCACCGATCTCGTCGCGCACCAGTCCGGCGATGGCGTGACCCTGCTCTTCACTCCTCCGCGGAACACCGCGAGTGGAGACCGTCTCACCGAGCCTCCCGCGATCGAAATTTTCCGCGGCGCCCTCCGCTCCGATGGCTCGCCCGAAGAGAAATCCTTCCGCCTCGTGTACACCATTCCCGGCGCTCTCGTGGAAACTTATCTGGCCCAGGATCGCGTCCAGTTTCTCGATCCCGTTCCGCCCGAAGAGCTTCGCGCGCGCCCCGGAGAAACCTTCGCCTACCGCGTGCGCACCCGCGCCTCCAAAAAGAAAGCCTCCGCCGATTCCAATACCGTCACGGTTCGCGTTTTTCCCGCGCCGGAGCGCATCGTTCGGCTCGATACCCGCGTGACGGAATCGGCCATCGAGCTTTCTTGGCCCGTGCCGGAACGCACGTCCGCCGGCGACCCGCTGCCGTCCGTCTCCGGCTTCCGCGTGTACCGTGGCGAACTCGACCCATCCTCGGTCGCCGCTGCGGAGCACGACCTTTCCATGGCCAAGTGGTTCTCGCCGCTTACCTTGCTCGCTCCGGCCGCCTCAAATCGCTTCCGCGACGCTCAGTTCACCTTCGCTTCCACCTATCTCTATATCGTTCGCAGCGTTGTGCTTGCGGGGGGCGCCACCCTCGAATCCTCCGATTCCGCCCCGGCTATTGTCACGCCCAAGGACACCTTCCCCCCAGCCGCTCCCCAAGGGCTTGTCGCTGTATTGATCCCTGCTGCGGCGCCTCTCACCCTTCAGGTAGACCTCTCCTGGTCACTAAATCTCGAAACCGACTTGGCCGGATACCGCGTCTATCGGAGTGAGAAGGAAGGCACACGCGGCCAGTTGCTGACCCCGGAATTGTTGCTCGCCCCGGCCTTCCGTGATATCTCAGTCGAGTCGGGTCATCGATACTGGTACACGGTGACGGCCGCGGACCGCGCCGGGAACGAAGGTGTCCCCAGCGTCCCCGTAGCCATCGAGGTCACACAACCTTCGTCATAGGCGCGGGTTTCTAATGGAAAGGAAGTCGAGGCCGGCCCAGCATGCCTTTGCGCCCTCATCTCTTGGGATATGGAGCGCTTCGCCCGGTGCGAGGCGCTGCCCTCCGCACCGGCATTTATGTGGCCATTTGTCTTTCACTTGTTTTGGCCGCTTGGCTCTTTGTCGCCAATCGCGTCCCCCTCCTCGAACGTTTTGCTTGGGAGAGGAATCTGGCGGCCGCAGCCGCGGCTGGCTTCCTGGCTCTCGTCCCTGTGCTTCGTTTTTACCGTTCTCCCTGGCGGCTGTTTGTCTCTGGAATCACCGCCTGGGTGCTCTTCAGCCTCGTCTATCGCGGCTTCTGCATCTATTTCTTTCTCCTCAGTAAACGCTTGGGCGCATTTCACCTCTTCATGCTCGGCAGTGTGCTCTATACCATCGCCGCCACCCTCGCCTGGATCGGCACACTCCTTTGGACCGTGCGGGATCATCAGGTCTCTCATTCTCGCCACCACCTGAGTTGACATCCGGTGAGATTCTGCCGCTTCCTTCCGGTGCAGCTTGAATCGCGGCAATCCAGCGCGCCCCTCCACGGCCTGCTCGAGGGAGGCCAGGTCCGCGAGATTACCGGCTCACCTTGGACGCAGTGGTCACCCGGCCCGCGGAGCTGGCGCCTCACCGACATCCGGCTACTCGCCCCCGTCGAGCCCGGCAAAGTCGTTTGCGTCGGCCGCAACTATGCCGCCCACGCCGCCGAACTCGGCAACGAAATCCCCAAAGAGCCGCTCATCTTCTTGAAGCCGCCGTCCGCCATTGTCGGACCGTACGACCCCATTGTCCTCACACGCTATTCCAATCGTGTCGAACACGAAGGCGAGCTCGCCGTTGTCATTGGCCGCCGCTGCGCGCACCTGCAGGAGACCGATGATCCGGTTCCATACATCGCCGGCTATACCTGTCTGAACGACGTCACCGCGCGTGACATCCAGAAAACCGAGACCTTGTTCGATCGCGCCAAGGGCTTCGACACGTTTTGCCCCATCGGTCCGCACATCGAAACGAGTCTCGATCCCTCTGACGTCCTCGTCGAAACGCGCGTCAACGGCGTCCTGCGCCAGTCCGGCCGCACTTCGCTCATGATTTACCCGGTTCTGTTTCTCGTCCGCTGGATCTCCCGCATGATGACCCTTCTCCCCGGCGACGTCATCGCCACTGGCACTCCCGCCGGCGTCGGTCCGCTCGTACCCGGCGACTCGGTCGAAGTTTCAATCGCGGGCGTCGGCGTGTTGTCCAATCCCGTGCACGCCCCACTCCGGTAAATCACCCGCTCCCGCTTCGCTTCCGGTAAAATAGCCGCAGCGGGAGGTATCCTCCGATGAAGATCTTTCTGGACACTGCGAATCTCGATGAGATTCGCCAGGGTGCGGCGCTGGGCGTCATCGACGGTGTGACGACAAACCCCTCGCTCGTGGCCAAGGAAAAACGCCCCTTTCGCGAGCACGTCCTCGAGATTTGCCGCATCTTCGTAGAGCACAAGATTCCTGCCGCCGTCAGCGCCGAAGTCGTCTCCGCCGATACCGAAGGCATGCTCCGCGAGGGCCGCGAGCTCGCCACCTGGCACAAGAGCATTGTCGTCAAGTGCCCGACCACCTCCGACGGCATCCGCGCCTGCAATATCCTCACGCGGGAAGGCATTCGCGTGAACATGACGCTCGTGTTCTCTGCGACGCAGGCGCTGCTCGTCGCCAAGGCCGGCGCGCATTTCGTCAGCCCCTTCGTCGGGCGGCTCGATGACATCGCCCACGACGGCCTTGCGCTCGTCCGCCAGATCGTCGAGATCTACCGCAACTACAATTTTGGGACGGAAATCCTTGCCGCCAGCCTCCGGGGGCCGCTCCACGTCGTCGAAGCCGCCCGCATCGGTGCCCACATCGGCACCATGCCCTTCAAAGTTTTCGAGCAGCTTTTCAAGCACCCGTTGACCGACCGCGGCCTGGAAGCCTTCCTTAAGGATTGGGAGAAGGCCAAAGAGTCGCTTGGCGACATTCTCGTTCCGGCAAAGGCCGGCAGGTAAGAGACTCGCGGGGGAAGTTTGAAAGAATTTCTCGCCGACTGGAGAATGATGCTTGCCGTGGGCGGATTGGCCGTCGTCGCCCTCGCCGCCATCGCCTATTCCTTTTTCCGTCCGCCCGTCAATCCCGAGGAATCCGAGCGCAAGCGGCGTCTCCATCTCAACCAGATCGGCCGTATCGCCGAAGGGCAGGTCGTTGAGGTCGTCGAGCGCTCCGCCGAACCCAGCGAAGCGCGGGGCGGGCTCTTCCGGTCGAGAGCGCGCCCGCTCGCCGATTCGCCAGGCCGCAAACTCGTCTCGTATAGCTACTCCATCTCCGGCGTCATCTACGAGACCGCCCAGGACATCACCGGCCTGGATAGCCAGGTGCGCTTCGAACATCTCGTGGCCGGTCAGCCCGCCAGCGTAAAATATGATCCCGCGAACCCCAGCGATTCCATTCTCGTCGCCGACGATTGGTCGGGCTTGCGCTGAGCGCTTCCGCTTGCCCCTCTTTGAAGGGGCGGACTTTAGTCCCTCCCTTTTTGCCTTGACGCCGCCTATTCGCCTTTCTGATTTTACCCGCCTGCGTTATTCTTCTCCGCGCACGGAACTTCCGGGCGCACCCCGTTTCCATGAAGACGATTCTTGCAGCGGCGCTGACGACCATTCTCATCTGTGCCATGACCCTCGGGGCGATGCTCGTCCTGATTCAGGCCACGATCTACCTCACTTCACTCGCCTCCCCGCTCATGCGGGGCATCGCTTTCGCCGCGGAGCTTTTACTGGGAGTGGTCCTGTTGCTCGGCACCGTCTGGCTGGCCACGCATCTGGCCGTGAGCATTTTCAGCCCGGCGAAGGAGCCGCCCACCCACGGGCCGGCACGATGAACGCGCCGATTTTATGCTGAGGGGAACCATCGCATGACCGCCAGAAGAAAACAGCACGACCGCTTCGAAGAACTACGCCGGCTCTCCGCCGAAGCCGAAGCTGGCGGCGGGCCCGAGCGCCGCGAGCGCGAACACAAAGCCGGAAAGCTCACCGCGCGAGAGCGTATCAACCTCCTTCTCGATGAGGGCACCTTCGAAGAGCTGGACAAGTTCGTCCGCCATCGTTGCTCCGACTTCGGCATGGAGGAACAGCGCCCCTCCGGCGACGGCTTCGTCACCGGCTTCGGCCGCATTGACGCCCGCCTCGTCTATGTTTTCGCGCAGGACTTCACCGTTTTCGGTGGCTCGCTCTCCGAATCCAACGCCTTGAAAATCTGCAAGGTCATGGACCTCGCCATGCGCAACGGCGCCCCGGTCATCGGACTCAACGATTCCGGCGGCGCGCGCATTCAGGAAGGCGTGATGTCCCTTGCCGGCTACGCGGACATTTTCCTCCGCAACACCCTTGCCAGCGGCGTCGTTCCCCAGATCAGCGCCGTCATGGGTCCCTGCGCCGGCGGCGCCGTCTATTCGCCCGCCATCACCGACTTCATCTTCATGACGCGCGAGACCTCCTACATGTTCGTCACCGGCCCCGACGTCATCAAGACGGTCACCCACGAGGAAGTCACCAAGCAGGAGCTCGGCGGCGCCATGACCCACAACGCCACCAGCGGCGTCGCCCATTTCGTCGCCGCCGATGACGCCGATTGCTGCGCCATGATCCGCGAGCTCGTCGGCTTTCTCCCGCTCAACAACATGGACGACCCGCCGCGCCGCGCCACCTCCGATCCGCCCGGCCGCCGCGAGGAATCGCTCAACACCCTTGTCCCCGACGATCCGCAGAAGCCCTACGACATCACGGACGTCATCCACGCCATCGTGGACGACGGCTACTTCTTCGAAGTCCACGAACACTACGCGAAAAATATCGTTGTCGGCTTCGCCCGCCTGGATGGCCGCCCTGTCGGTATCGTGGCCAACCAGCCCGCCTTTCTCGCCGGCGTTCTGGACATCAACGCTTCCGTCAAGGGCGCGCGCTTCGTGCGCTTCTGCGACGCCTTCAATATCCCGCTCATCACCTTCGAAGACGTTCCCGGCTTTCTCCCCGGCACCCAGCAGGAGTTCGGCGGCATCATCCGCCACGGCGCCAAGCTGCTCTTCGCCTTCGCCGAAGCCACCGTGCCCAAGCTCACCGTCATCACCCGCAAGGCCTACGGCGGCGCTTACTGCGTCATGGCGTCGAAGCACATTCGCACAGACGCCAATTTCGCCTGGCCCACCGCCGAAATCGCCGTCATGGGCCCCGAAGGCGCCGTCAATATCGTTTACAAGAGGGAATTCGACCGCGCGCCCGAATCCGAGCGCGCCGCCCTGCGCCAGGAAAAAATCGAGGAATTCCGCGAGCGCTTCGCCAATCCCTTCGTCGCCGCCGAGCGCGGCTACATCGACGCCGTGATTGAGCCCGCCGAGACCCGCGCCCGCCTCATCACCGCCCTCCGCGCCCTCGAAAACAAGAAGGACACCAATCCGCGCAAAAAACACGGCAACATTCCGCTGTAGTGTCTGAAAATAAGGTATTGGAGTGTATAGGAAATGTGATTCTCATGGGTCACGCTGGAAATGGCGGGATGCACCAACTCTTCTTATTGTGAGATGTCGTAATCGCGCAGGGCCACAGCTCAGCGGTTAGAGCGGCGGACTCATAATCAAATCAGCCCGAATTGCCCACGATAGTAAGTCATTGCCCGGTATCAGCGATTCGGTTTAGCATCCCACTCGAAACAACGACTGCCAAGCAGGCACTCCCTACGGAACTCATTACAGAATCGGAGGATTGCACATGACACAGGAAAGTCTCGAAGTGTCAGCCCTCGCGGGCTTCGTATCAAGGCTAGAACGAGTCGAGAGGCAGAATCGGATGCTGAAAGGTGGGGGACTGGTTGCGATGCTCCTAGCTATGATGGTTCTCGTAATGGGTCAGGCGCGTACGAATCGCACAGTTGAGACCGAGAATCTCATCCTCAAGGACGAAACCGGCAGAACGCGAGCTGAACTACGGATGCTTAGTGATAGACCCACCCTTCGATTCTTTGACCCGGCCGGTGCTCCTCGTGCCCTCCTGAGCGACTTCGGTTTCTCTATTCATGATCCGCAAGCAAAGGTAAGCGCCACTCATCTTCCCGCCCTCCAACTATCAGAAGGCGGATTGATGTTTTCAGATAAGAATCGAGACATGGTTCTCGCTGCCCTCACAACTACAGGTGCGGAAGGAGAGCTGAATCTGCACGGCTCCCATCCAGCCGTGTACGTCCGAGACGTGGATGGTTTTGAGTTAAGCGTCGGAAGTACAGCGCTCGAAACTCCGCGCACCGGAGAGAAGCGTCAAACTTCCGCTGCGTCGATAGTCCTTTTCGGCAAGGACAAAAAGGTGCTTTGGTCTGCGCCGTAAGAACGAGGCGGAAGTCCCTTGCAATGCAAACAATGAAGGCAAAACTCCTCAAGGACCTTGTCAAGTATCCACTCTGCAGCTTCTTCTTGCGAAGGTGTGTAGAGGCCATGTCCGACAAGCAAGTCGCAGATGATCTGGCCGTGGAACCCGACTTATCACTTCTCTGGCACTTCGATAAGCCTGACCAAATGGGCCGCTTGGAGGAGTTATTCGCCAGAACCATGAAGACCTTTGGCCTTTCGAAAGAGGAATTGAAAGGAAGGGCGGAGTTTAACTTTGATGTTTACGATATGAAAGGTTTTGAGAGCTGCCGCGCTGTGTTTCGCGTTGCGAACGCTCTTTCTGAAGCGGGTTTCACTCAGTTCACATTTTTGAGAGAGGCCGGACTAGCGGACCTGGCGGCAATGAAAGATGATCAGCGCTGGTTCGTCGAGGTTAAAACACTTGTTCTTCAGACCAAGCCGCAAGAGTTTGATGTTGACGGCAAGAAAGAGATCTACATTGTAGATAAGTTTCAATCTAAATCTCACAATATCGCAGACTATGTGGAGAGTGTTTCTAGGCTTATCGCGGGAAGCCACGTTCAGGAAGCTCGTCGGCAGCTTCTGCGGACCGTCGAGAAGTAGGCTCTGGAAAGAAGATGGCTGCCATCGTGGTGAATCTTTTTGCGGCAGATTTTTTCCTCGACGGTGAGAACTTGGGGCGGGTGGTGGCGAGACTCCACGGTAAGAGCACCGGATGGGAGAAGGACTATTTGGCGGACATTGATGCCCTGGTTTTCTTACGAACCAACTTCATATATTTCCGTGCGTCTGAAATCACGAGTACACATTCTGGAGCGTGTCGGCGGGGTGTGGTAACATTTCGAGTTGAAAAGCCGTATGAGCCGCGAATTCACCGCTATTTTCGAGAAGCGCGGGCGCTGGTACATCGCCTATGTCGAGGAGATTCCAGGGGTCAACACGCAGGGGCGTACCCTCGCAGAAGCGAGAGAGAACCTCAAGGAAGCGCTTCAGCTAATCCTGGAGGAAAACCGCCGTTTGATTCCGCAAAAGCGATCCGCATTGAAGAAGCGCGAGCCGATCACAATCGAAGTCTGAGTGCAACCAAATGAAGCGCCGAGACTTCTTGGCACACCCGGTGAACCATGGATGCGAATTCCGCCGTTAGGGCGCACGGCATACGGTTTACTACAATTCCGCCACGAACAGGACTTCTACTATTCCACGCCACCGAGAAATCAAAGAGGGCCTTATTCGGAAAATCTGTCGCGACCTTGGAATCAGTGCGCCAGAGTGATTGCAAGACCTACTTCAGTAAGTATTCCTGCAGGAACTGGATCGTCGCGTAGAACTGATAGTCCTGGTTCGACTTCTTCCGGAACCCGTGCCCCTCGTCCTTGGCCATCACGTACCACACCGGCGTCCCGGACTTCTTCAACGCCGCGACGATCTGCTCCGATTCGCTCACCGGCACACGCGGATCGTTTTTCCCCGCGACCACCATCATCGGCTTCTTGATCATTTCGATGTGGTTCATCGGCGCGATCTTCTCCAGGTATTCGCGCATCTTCGGGTCGCGCTCGTCGCCGTACTCCACGCGCCGCAGATCCCGGCGGTACGCCTCGGTGTGCTCCAGAAACGTCACCAGGTTCGAGATGCCGACGATGTCCACCGTGCAGCGGATCCGGTCGCTGTAAAACGTCGAAATCGCCAGCACCATGTGCCCGCCGTAACTTCCGCCCATCACTGCAATCCGGCCGGCATCCAGGTCCGGCCGCGTCGCGATCCAGTCAAACAGTGCGTTGACGTCTTTGTAGGTGTCCTCGCGCTTGAACCCGTTATCCAATAACGAAAACGTTTTTCCGTATCCCGTCGAGCCCCGCACGTTCGGATAGATCAACGCGATCCCCAGCTCATTCAGCAGGTAATTGTTTCGCCCGAGAAAACCTGGCTGCGATTGCCCCTCCGGCCCGCCGTGAATGTCCACCAGCACCGGCCGCTTCCCGGTGAATTTCGCCGGCGGGCGGTACAGGAATCCTGAAATCATCTTTCCGTCGAAGCTCTTCCATCGCACGAGCTCCGCTTCGGGAAACGCGTCGGTCTTCACCGCCGATTCGCTGTACGTCCACCGCTCCAGTTTGGCGCCGGCCACGTCCAGCGAGTAGCAGTCGCCCGAGGCGCGGGCCGTCCGCAGCGTGAAGCCCAGTTCCTTTCCATTCGCATGCCAGCGCAAGCCGCCGATCACCCCCACCGGCAGCTTCGGCAAGGCCATCTCTTTTTCCGTGGCCGCATCCAGCACGTGCAGCACGCCCACGCCTTCTTCATTCGATAAGAACGCGATCCGCTTGCCGTCGCGCGTGATCTCAAACGCTTCCACATCCCACGGAATTCTTGTCGTCAGGTACGCCATCTGCTTTGTCGCAAGGTTCATCGTCGCCAGCCGGTGAAATTCCGAATCCTTGTCCGTCGTGACGTAAATCCGTTTGCCGTCTTTGCTGAACCTGCCCTCGCCATACGAAACTTTCTCGGCTACATCGCGGGGCGTCAGCGCCGTCTTTTCACCCGTGTTCGTGTCCACCAGCCACAAATAAGATTCGTTGATGGAGATCTCTTCCCGCAGCAGGATTTTCTTGTCGTCTGGCGACCAATCGAGCGGATCCCATCCGCCACCGGTCAATTGCGTCAGCATTCGATCCGTCTTCGGATCGGCGGGGTTCGTCACCCACAAGTCGGTGTCTTTTCCGGTGCGCCGCGTGGACATGTACGCGACGCGGTCGCCGCTCGAGGACCATGCGCCGAACAGATTCCGCGACTTGCCGTCCGTCAGCAAGGTGACGTTCCCGCTTTCCATGTCGTACCGGTAGAGCTGAAACCACTCCCCGCCGCCCACGTCTTTTGAAAACACGATGTAGTCCCCGCCGTTCGGGTGAAACCTTCCACCGCCCACCGCGTCTGCGAAAAACGTCAATTGCTGCCGCGCCCCTCCTGGCATCTTCACCAGGTGCAATTGTCCCGTGTCGCCGAATCGCGTGGAGATCAGCATCTCCCGCCGCGTCGGATGCCAGTCCGAAAGTCCGGCGGCGCGTACCGCTCCGTAGCGCCCCGCCGTTTCCGCCACCGCAGACGGTATCTTCGGTACGCCATCCACCACCAGATTTTCCGCGGGCGCAATCGTGGCGTTCTGGGCAAGGCTCGAAACCGCCGCCCCAAGCAGCACCGCGAGCAAGAGAACAGATCGCTTCATGACGAATTTCCTCCCTCTCAGAACGGGCCAGACACTTCCTTATACCGCAGACGTTTGCCGCCGCCAAACGGTTCCACCGCGCCCGGCCGCGGCCGCGTGATACAATCGCCTCTCTCCCGTGCCTTTGCTGCGGAAATGTTCAAGAAAATCCTGATCGCCAATCGCGGTGAAATTGCTGTACGCATTCTCCGCGCCTGCCGCGAGCTCGGCATTCGATCCGCCGCTGTGTTCAGCGACGCGGATCGCGCTTCGCTCCACGTCCGCCTCGCGGACGAAGCGTATCCCATCGGCCCCGCCCCCTCGCGCGAGAGCTACCTCCGAATCGACAAGCTCATGAACGTCGCGCGCCGCGCCGGCTGCGACGCCATCCATCCCGGCTACGGCTTTCTCGCCGAAAACCCCGCGCTGCCCCGGGCCTGCGCCGATGCCGGCGTCACCTTCATCGGCCCGTCGCCGGAAGCCATGGAAGCCCTCGGCTCGAAGACCGCAGGCCGCCAGTTGGCGCGCCGCTCGGATGTGCCCGCGGTCCCTGGCTCTCTCGACCCCATCGAGAAACCCGAAGAAGCGCAAACTCTCGCGCAAACCATGGGCTACCCCGTTCTTCTCAAGGCTGTCGCGGGTGGTGGTGGCAAGGGCATGCGCCTCGTCGCGAGTGACGCCGAATTCGCCTCCGCCTGGCGCGACGCCGGCTCCGAAGCCCTCAACGCTTTCGGTGATCCGCGCCTCTATCTTGAGAAGTATCTCGTTCAGCCGCGCCACATCGAGTTCCAGATCCTTGCCGATACTCACGGCCGCGTCGTTTCTCTTGGCGAGCGCGAATGCTCCGTCCAGCGCCGCCACCAGAAAGTGATTGAAGAAGCCCCCTCGCCCGTCATGACCCCCGAACTTCGCCGCAAAATGGGCGAAGCCGCCGTGCGCCTCGCGCGCGCCGGACGCTACACCAACGCCGGAACCGTCGAATTTCTCGTGGATACAAAACTCAATTTTTATTTTCTCGAGGTCAACGCGCGTCTTCAGGTCGAGCATCCCGTCACCGAACAGGTAACCGGCCTCGATCTCGTCAAGCTGCAGATCGCCATCGCCGCCGGACATCGCCTCCCCTTTGCCTGGGAATCCATCACGCCGCGCGGCCACGCCATGGAACTCCGCCTCTACGCCGAAGACCCGGACAACAACTTTTTCCCCTCGCCTGGAAAGATTCTCACACGGCGCACGCCCACCGGTCCCGGCATCCGCCTCGACGACGGCGTCTATCAGGGCTGGACTGTGCCGCCCGATTACGACCCGCTCCTGAGCAAGCTCATTGCCTGGGGCAACAGCCGCGAAGAAACCATCGCTCGCCTCCGCCGCGCCCTCGATGAATTCGCCGTCACCGGCATCAAGACCAATGCCGGCCTCTTCCGCCGCATCCTTGCCGAGCCCGATTTCCTTCGCGGTGAGATGCACACGAAATGGCTCGACAATCTCTTGTGCAATCCTGGCGTTGCCGCGCGCAACGGCCACGCCGGCGAGGAGCGCGCCGCGCTCATCGCCGCCGCATTATGGCAAGCTTCGCGGAACGCTGCCGCTTCCACCCTGGCGCCAGTGGAAGAAGCTTCGTCTTCGCGCTGGAAGCTCGAAGGCCGCCGCCAGCAACTGGACCGCACGCCATGAAACTCTCTTCGCATTCGCGCAAGATTGTTTCCCCGGCGCCGCGTTCCTTTTTTCTGTCATTCCCGGCGGAGGGCCGGCGGAGCAGGCACGCAGTCGATCGTTCGAAGATTCCGACCCTGTCGGAAAGATTCCGGCCTCGCCGGAAGGAATCTCTCTTCGGGTGGATGTGGTTCGCATGAAGTACGAAGTGCGCATCGGCGGGGAGCCTCACGCCGTCGAGCTGGATCGCGACGCCGCTCGCTGGCGCATCTCGCTCGATGGCCGCGCCGTGGAAGCCGACGCCATCGAGCTCTCCCCCGGCATCTACTCGATTCTTCTCGACGGCCTTTCGCACGAAGTCCGTGTCACGCCCTCGCCGGACGGCACGCTCCAAGTCTTGAGCGGCATCCAGGAATTCACCGCGGAAGTCGCGGACCCGCGCTCCTGGCGGGGCCGCCGTCACGCCACCGTCGAAGCCAAAGGCCGCCAGCCAATCACCGCGCCCATGCCCGGGAAGGTGGTCCGCATCCTCGTACAAGCGGGCGACCCAGTCGAAGCCGGGCAGGGAATTCTCGTCGTCGAAGCCATGAAGATGCAGAACGAAATCAAGTCGCCGAAGTCCGGCAAGGTGGTGCGCCTTCTCGCGAAAGAAGGCCAAACCGTCAACGCCGGCGATATCCTCGCCTGGGTCGAATAACGAAGTCCAGAAGGGTTACTTCTCGGGGGGTTGATGCAGATTATTTCTGTTTCGGCGGTGCCGTGCTCTTCGCCGCATCTGGCAGCTTCCCGGTGGCTTCGATCACCTGCTGCGCGAGGTAATTCGTCACGCGCGCTTCATCGCGCGCGATGGCCAGGTACGCCGCGCGCAGGAGCTGTTCTTTGCGGTTGCGCAAAGTGTCCCGCGCCGTCTGTTGCACTTGCGGGTCGGTGATGCTGCGCTGCCCCGGCGACTCGCGCGCCACCAGCTTCAGGATCCGGTAGCCCTCTTTCAGCGCGATCACCGGGCTCACCTGTCCGGGTTTCAATCCCAGAACCGTTTTCTTCAGCGCCGGGTCCGACTGGTTCAGCGCCGACTCCGGCACGTAGCCCAGGTCGCCTCCCGTGCTCGAGGACGAAGCGTCCTCCGAATAATCCATCGCCAGCTGCGCGAAATCCGCCCCGGCGTTCAGCCGGTCCAGCAGCATTTGCACTTTGCGTTTTGCTTCCGCTTCGTTCGTTGCGTCATCGTTCTTGCGGTTCCGCACCTGCGGCTCTTTTTTCGGCGTGACCACGATCTGCGCGATGCGGTACTGCGGCTCCGCCACGTTGAACTGCGCCTTGTTCGCGTTATAAAAGTCCATCACGTCCTGGTCCGTGATCGAGATCTTCGCCACCACTTCGCGGTTCAGCAGCTTTTGAATCGAGAGCTGCCGCCGCATGTCGAGCTTCAGGTCGTTCACGCCCACGCCGCGGTCTTTCAGTTGACGCTGGAATTCGTCTTCCGTGAACGGGCTCTTCATCTCGGTGAATTTGTCTTCCACTTCGCCGTCGCTGGCTTCCAGGTTCAGCTTCTTGGCGCGCTCCTGCAGGATCTCGTTGTTGATCAGCTCGTCCAGAACGTTCAGCTTCAACGAGAGCGCCTCTTCCTGCGAGGGTTCCTGTCCTTCCGGATTCACCCGCGTGCGGTAATACTTCTCCACTTCGTCGCGGTGTATCTCCTTACCGTTTACCGTGGCCCACACGTCGGGCGCGGGCGGGGCATTCTTGCGGCAGCCTGCGCCGCCGAAGAGAAAAACCGCGAGCAGGGGGGCCAGCACCGCCCCGCGATGCCGCATCGGGGTTTGCCTCCAGCCGGAAACACGTCGCAGGGAAGACAAGGCGGGACTCAGGCGGCCTTCTTGATGCGGCCCGCGCGGATGCAGGCCGTGCATACGCGCAGATGCTTCCGCACGCCGCCCACCAGCGCGTGCGTGCGCCGCAGGTTGGGATTCCACCGCCGCCGCCGCGTGTTGTTCGCGTGGCTGATTACGTTGCCGAAGTGCGGCCCTTTGCCGCACAGTTCACACTTCATTGCCATGATTCACCAATTTGGACGGTTTCGTTTCTCTTGAAAAGGGCCCTGGTTTGTAAGCCCCAATCTTATCAGACTCTCCCCCCCTTTTGTAGCGGCTTCCCCCCGCGCCCTTTCCCTCGCCCCATTCTCCTCTGCACTGACCGCCTGATCGCTCCCGAAAATCCCATGTAGCGGCCGGGCTTTCCGCCGCCATCTTCCGGTCTTGCCTTTGTAGGGGCGGGCTTCGCGCCGGAGTGCCCCTCGATAAGAGCGAAGGGTGGGCTACGGAATTCTTGGTCACGCCAGCTTGCCGTCTTTCTCTAGATTGACGAACTCGACCTGCCAAGGAGAGTGACCAAAGTCCATCCGCGCGACCGTCACGGGCAGATCGAACCGTCTCGGCCCCGCACTCCCCGGATTGACGTACAGGACGCCGTCGCGCTCCGTCCGGCTGGGTTTGTGCGAATGCCCGCTCACCACAACGTGAAACCCCGCCGCGTGCGGGTCCAGGTCCAACTCGTTGATGTTGTGCAGGATGTAGAACAGCACTGGCCCGGCCTGCCCTGAACGAAGCCGAAGCGCTTCCGCCACCGCCGTCGCCGGCAGCGCCGACGCCCACGCACCCGTATCCACGTTTCCCCGAACCGCCACGATTGGCGCCACCCCCTGTAGCGCCTCCAGGATTTTGGGATCGCCCACATCTCCCGCGTGAAGGATCAAGTCCGACCCTTCGAGCGCCCGCAACGCCTCCTTGCGCAGCAACCCGTGCGTGTCCGAAATCAATCCGACGATTCGAACCTCTGGTAGTGGTACAGTTTGAGTCAAGCGAGTTTGCGTGCGATAGATTCGTCCAGTATCTCGCGCACCGTGAGTGGCACAATGACGCGGTGCTCGCGGCGAAAGAAAGCATCCACTTCCCGCAGCGCATCGGCAGAAAACTCGAACGAGACGAAGAAGCCTTTCGTGCGATCCTCGCGCATCATGGCCGTCTCGAATGAATCTATGTCTGGCCTTCCGGCCTTGTCCTTTTGTTTGACCTGAATCGGATACCATACCTCCATGAAATCGAGTTCTCCGGCTCTCTTGCCACTTCTGGCAGGCATGGATGACACGGGATAGATGCGCCCGTCTATTCCCATGTCGCCAACTTGCGCCTTGTTGGGGATGCCGCCCAGGGCGATAACCGCCCAGTTCTCAAACTCGAACGGCGGTATGGCCCGAAGCTGCTTCTCTGACCAGGGCAGGTCACGCACAACGAAACCTCGCCCAGCGAGCCACAGTTTCTCATCCTCAGGGAGCCCGCACACGTCGCGCAGCCGCTTCGCCATAACGCGACAGGCTGTAGGCGAGATGTCAATTCCAATCCATTGGCGCGCCAAATTCTGCGCCGCAACAAGAGCCGTACCGCAACCGCAGAATGCATCGAGCACGATGTCGTTGTCGTTGCTGCTCGTTTTAATGATTCGTTCAAGTAGGGGAAGAGGTTTCTGTGTTGGATAGCCCAGAGATTCTTTTGCCTGCGAGTTAATCGGATTGATGTCATCCCACACACTGCCGACCGGAAGCCCTTTCGACTCGTCGAGGAATCTCTTATAACGCGGCACATTCCCACCCTGCGGGACTGCCACGCGACCTTCACGGATGAACTGCTCCATCTTCTCTTGTGTGAATCGCCAGTAACCATCAACGCCAAGCACGGTGTAGTGTGGATTGCCTTTCGCCGGCGCAGCCCCGCCAGGTGCCCGCAAATCGCCCCATTGAAAGGGCCGCCCCTTATCGTCCACCTGCGAATAGTGTGATTCAATGTAGCTCTGGTCGAGCGGCACGTACTGGTGATTCCAGGTGTAATTTTCAGAGCTGCCTGTATATAAAAGCAGAACATCGTGCAGCCGACCAAAGTGCTTGCTACCTTGTTTCGCGTCATTATGCGAGGTCTGACGCTTCCAGACAATTTCGTTGATGAAATTATTTTCTCCGAAAATCTGGTCCAGCATGACCTTGACATAGTGCGAGGCGTGCCAGTCGCAGTGGTAGTAGAAGCTGCCGGTCTTCTTGAGGACCCGCACCATTTCGACGCACCTTGGGCGCATGAACTCGATATACGCTTGCGTGGACGCGTGCCGATCCTCGAATGCCCGCTTCTCTTTTGTCTCGCCCCAAAACACTTCGTAATTGCGGTTGGAATTAAACGGAGGGTCTATGTAAATCAAATCTATACAGGCATCCGGTAGTTTCTTAAGCTGGTCTACGTTGTCCCCGCAATAGATCACATGGGTGTCGAGCAGCGAGGAACGCTTGCGGGACGAGGTAGCCATCTGGCGAGAATTCTACCCGCCGTCATCCATGTGCATCAAGTAAGTTGTTACGTCTTTTCAGACTGAACCACTACCGAACCTCTTTAACCATTGACATATCAATACCTATCTGTTAACATGGCCCATGAAGCTGCGGCGAGCCCTCTCATCTCTTCTCTCACGAGTCACCTCTCACCGGTCGCTCGCCACTAAGGTCTTTGTAATCTGCAGTTCCGAAAAATGCGGCCGCAACCCTTGTGGAATCTGCAGTTCCAAGACAAAGGACTTAAAGGGTGATTACGCATTTGACAAAGAAGGGCGATAGGATGGTAGGGCCGTGACCGGGCAAGGCGGAACTGGACATAGTCGCTCTATTCTTTACGGGCAGGTAAAGAATTGAGCATACGGTAAAGAATCCCCATACCGTAAAGAACGCTATGGCTGTAAATTGTCTTGCACCATTGTCTAGTTTCGTGTATGCTCCCGCGCATGGCTAACGACTTGAACCCAACCGAAAAGTACCCACCCCTCACAGATGAGAGGCTATCACTAATTGCCAGCACCTTGCGAGAAGTGCGCGACACTACCCTCACTCTGTACGATCCGCTTGGCGGCGACAATCCGTGGTCGCACGGATGTCGCGTGTATGCGCGCTCATGCTACAGGGTCAAGCAGTTGGCACAGCGTCACGCATGGTTGAGCGTCATTGAAGAGGAACCAAAGCCTATTTTCACTTTCGCAATTGAAGGAATCCCGGCCCGATTCTACAGGGGTTCCCCAGAAGACCCGCCTGCAAACTACCTCGTTACCACATATGGCGAACTCCTACAGCGCCAGCTATTCAAGGACCTCAGACCTCTCGACAAGATTCTAAGAATTGCGGTGGAAACTGATCGAGAAGGCCGCGTTTCAACAGTCAAGCTCGTAGAGTTGGACGAGGCGGGAGAGGCAACGGGAGTTTATCTGATTCCGTTTGCTGTTACGCCCAGCAAAGTCGTGCTCATCGAAAGCAAGCCAATCGAAGTAGAGGCACCGGCCGTTGAACCGATTGGCACCGAAGAACAGCAGGAACGTGAGCAGCAAAAACGGGAGCAGAAAAAATAGCGGCCATGACCGGATCTTTGGCTAATACCCGATTATTGTGGGAAGCACGCCCGCGTGATGTCTTCTGGGGGGAGAGGTTGCAGGTCGCGCGAGAATTTAAGGGTCTAAGTCAAAAGGAGCTGAGTGATGAGGTAGCAGCATCCCCTGCATTGGTGTCGTTATGTGAAGCTGGAAAGAAAAACCCGTCTCGTGATTTGGTAGAAGCCTTCGGGTCGGTCCTGGGATTTGAGCCTGAGTTTTTCTATTCTGAAATCAAGGACGTGTTTCGTGAGGAGCAGTGCAGTTTCAGACATAGACGCTCTACTCCGGAACGGATCAAGAACAAAATTCGAGCGCATGCAACATTGGTGGGGCTAGTCATTGAACGCCTGAGGTCATCATTTCGATTCCCGGCTCAAGACGTTCCGGAGGTACCAGCTTCCCTTTCTAGTGCGGAAGAGATCGAGGCTGCCGCCGAAAAGTGCCGCTCTTATTGGAAACTCAGTCTCGATAGTCCAATCATGCAGGTCGGGCGCGTTTTGGAGCGCGCAGGCGTCATCGTCGTCCCTCATCTGTCGGAAGAAGTACGGAAAGTGGATGCGTTCTCTCGCTGCGGCCCGACAGCGATCATCGTCTTGAATCAATCCATAAAGAGCACGTCACGCTGGAATTTTGATATTGCACATGAATGTGGACACCTTGTGATGCATAAGGGCATCCACACGGGCAACTTAGAAACCGAGGCCGCAGCCGATAGGTTCGCAAGCGCCTTCTTGATGCCGCGCAATGTTTTTGCCCGCGAGTTCCGAGCTTCGCCATCTTTCTCATGGCCGCACATCTTCGCGTTGAAACGGCGCTGGCGGACTAGCGCAGCCGCGATTGTGAGAAGAGCATACGAACTGCGGTTACTAGGGGCAGTTGAGTACCGCAAGGCATACAAGCACATGGCTTGGAAGAAATGGCCGACTCTCGGTGAACCAGAAGAGCCGTCCTTTCAGGCACCAGAACTGCTGGTCACTGCTCTAAACTCACTCGGAACTAGGGTGAAGATGACATTGGAAGCATTGCGGAAGGAGCTTCACTTCACGGCTGAAACTTTTAAGGAGGTTACTGGCGTCATAGTTCCATCTGAATCGAACCGACTTCGGCCAATTCCTTTCTCCCGCTAGTTCGTTGGCGGGTGGCACACTCTAAGTGCTTGCCACTCAATCGGGTGCCCCTCGACAAAAGCCGGGTGCCGCACCCTTTCAGGTGTTCCATGAAAGGGTGCGGTTCTTTCCCCCGCAACGACTTGTCCCCAACCCGGCCCCCCGTCACTGGGATTCTAACTCAGTAATCTATTTCTATTGACAACAGGACCCACCCGTGCTACCATTGCGCATGCAATCCGGCCAACTGCCATTCCACCGCGCAGCCTTCCTAGCAAATCTCTGTAACTCCCGTAGGTTCCGCACTTCCAGCCGACCCTTTCCGAAACCCTCGCAAAATCAACACTTGCACTCGCCGTCTGTATCTGCGGAAAACAAACACCTTATAACCCCTTTAGAATGCGCAGATGCACGTGTCGCGGCATCTAAGCCCTTTAGAATGCGCAGATGCATAAAACATGGGGGGGTGGGGGGAGGGGGCTGTGGAAAACTCCCCTGCCTATTGCGCCAGCTTCTTCGCGATTGGTTTCTTCACTCGGCGCAGCGCCGCCATTCCCGCGTCGCCTTCCGGCACGAAATATCCCACGACAATGCCCATCGCCCCCTCTGGGATGCTTTTTCCCGTGGGATTGTCGTACGCCGCCGTGACTTCGAGCTTCTCGCCGCGCTTCAGCGCATATCCGCCCGTCTCGAAAAACGTCACAATCGGCGTGGACAGCAGTCGCCCCTGCTCGTCCACTTTCGCGTCGAGCTTGACGATTTCTTTCTTGGTCGTTGCATCCGCGAGCAGCAACTGTCTTCCGTAATCATGCAGGTGGCCCCCCACTCCCAGCAGCGCGCCGTTGAACAGCACCGCCACGATGCCGGTCTTCGTGCTTTTTCCCGCGGGCAATTCGTATCCGGAATTCCCGCATTCCTGCACGTCAATCCACGCCGGATAGACGCTCTTCACCGGCGCCGGGCTCGCGGCCGGCAAATACTGAATGGCCACTTCCATCCACACGCTCGGATAATCCGTCGCCGTGGGGTTGTACACCATCGTCTCGATGCGGATCTGGTCGCCTTTCTGCACGCGGTAGCCGTATCCCGGAATCGGCGGCCACACGTTTATCTCGCTCCCCGCGCCGAAGATGTGCTCCTCTTTGTTCTTGCAGAGAAAATCCGAGCGGTTCACGTTCCAGAACGCCGTGTGATGGAGCAGATTCCCCGGAACCGCCCCGCCCGCGGCGTCCACCAGCCTCGGCGTATACCCGAGCAGCCAGCCATCCACCGGAATCGTCCAGGTCATCTCCGCAGGCTGCGCGGCTTTGTGATGATCGGTATGCGCCGGCAAGTTCATCGGCCCTTCCCGCAGCGTGATCACGTGGGCCGCTTCATCCACTTTTTGCTCGAGCTTCACGCCCTTCGCCCGCATGTGCGACATCCCGTGCTGCATGAAGCCATCGTGCGAGCCATGCTCCGCGGCTTGCCCCTGTCTGGCATGCATCTTCTGGCAATGCTCCATGCACTTCTTCATGTCCGTCTTATCCGGCATGGTGCACTTCATCATTCCCATGTCGTGTTCCGGGGGTCTTACCTGCGCAAGCAGAGCGCCGCAAGCGCCGGCGAGAAAGGCGCCGAGCAATAGAAATGTCTTTCGCATGGCAAGGCCTCGATCCGCGGTTCTTTTCGAGCCGCTCTTCCATCATAACGCCGTCTTTGCCGGCGGGCCTTGTTCTTGCTCCCACGTTCCAGAAGCGGTGGACATTCCCCGTGGAGGGGATAGAATTCCGAGCCATGCTGCGACCGATTCGCGCCCCTCTCTGGGTCCAGACTTTCTTCTTGTTGCTTTCCATTCTTTGCGCTGGGTCAACGGCATTTGCGCAGAAGCCGCCCGATACCCAGACGCTCGTCATCGCAGGCGTCACCATCATTGACGTCACCGGCGGCCCTCCGAAGACCGATCAGTGGGTCGTGATCCAGGACGACCGCATCACCGCCGTGGGTTCGCGGAAAGACGTCAAGTTTCCGCGCTTCGCAACGCTCGCCAACGCGAAGGGAAGATTTCTCATTCCCGGCCTTTGGGACATGCACGTACATCTGGTCTTCGGCGACTGGTTTCCCGCCGCGAGGGAGATTTCCCTCCCGCTGTTCCTTGCCAACGGCGTCACCGGCGTGCGCGACATGGGCAGCGAACTGGACGTCGTCCAGAACTGGCGCAACGAAATCGAAGCCGGGCGGCTGCTCGGCCCGCGCATCCTCACTTCCGGGCCGATGCTCGATGGCCCGAAGCCGCGCTTCCCGAGTTCGATTGCGATCTCCAGTCCCGAGGACGGCCGCCGCGCCGTCTCCGACCTCAAGCGCAGCGGCGCGGATTTCATCAAGCTGCAATCGCTGATCCCGCGCGAGGCTGTGTTTGCGATCGCCGACGAAGCGAAGAAACAGGAGATTCCCTTTGCAGGGCACGTTCCGGACGCCGTCCGCGCCGGCGAAATGTCGAATGCAGGCATGGCCAGTTTCGAGCACCTCATCGGCATCTTCGAGGGCAGCTCGCCGAGGGAGGACGAATTCCTGAAGGGCGGCAAAGGTGCGAAGCAATTTCTGGATACCTTTGACGACGCGCGCTTCCAGGCTCTGGCGGCTCTTCTCGCGAAGAACCAGACCTGGCAGTGCCCCACGCTGGTCTGGGAGGCGGGCGGCAACCTGCTCGATCAGCGGGATCTCGTGCACGACGCGCGCGCCAAGTATGTGCCGAATTCCTGGAAGGAGAAGACCTGGAAGCGTTTCACCGAGGAGATCAAGCGCGACTTCGTGTCTGAGGACGTGGAGACCCGCCGGAAGTTCGTCGCAAAAGAGCTGGTCGTTGTCGGCCAGTTGCGCCGCGCGGGTGTTTCCTTTCTGGCCGGGACCGACGCACCGCCCGGCGTTTACATCTTTCCGGGCTTCAGTCTTCACGAGGAGCTTCAGCTATTCGTTGCCGCGGGTTTCACGCCGCTCGAAGCGCTGCAGACGGCAACCATCAATCCCGCGCGATTTTTCGGGATGGCCGACCGGCTCGGCACCGTCGAAGCGGGCAAGCTCGCCGACTTGGTCTTGCTCGATGCCAATCCGCTCGACGACATTCGCAACACGCTGAAAATCGCCGCGGTCATATCCAACGGCCGCTTCTTTTCCCGCGGCGATCTGGACAAAATGCTGGCGCGTGTCGAAGCCGCGGCCCGGCGCCATCCATGAGACTGTGTGTAACCGCTCTGCACCGGCCGTAACCACGCAACTTGACCCCGCCCGCAATTCCGCCGAAAATTACAATGTCGTTCTTACCTGTGGGCGTGTAGCTCAGTTGGGAGAGCACCTGCTTTGCAAGCAGGGGGTCGCCGGTTCGAGCCCGGCCACGTCCACCAATCTTTCCCTCCAAAATCAGTTTGTTCCTCATTCGGCCGCGGCGAAATCTGAACCGTTTGCGTATCGCTCCATCCGCGGCGCAAATCCGCTCGGAGTCAGTTTGCTTTATGGAAACGGACGACCGCAGAGGGAGGCGACAATAGAATGGAAAGACGTTTCGCTCTCGAGCGTTTAGCGGAAGATATGCGTACTGAAGATTCGGTGAACCGCCTGCTGCGCTAATTGCCTACAGCCTCGGGCACCTGCAGCTCCGGCATGGGCCGCGCCGAAAAAAGGCGCCGGGTGGGTATTGCAAGCCAGCGCGCCCAGCGCGCCGATCGCGCGGCTCGCGCACTGTCCGTGGCAATCCCGGTATTCGCATACATCTGCCGGTAGAGCTTGGAGATCAGGACGAAGGCCAGGCGGCCTCGCAATGACTTAACACAACCCGAACGATTCCAGATGAGTCTCAGGGCATAGAAGCGGTCCCAGACGCCCTGCGTACGCCGCCGGATTTCTTCGGCCGGCATGACGGGGTGGGCGCAGTAGAGCTTTGGGCGCAGCTCCTGCGGGATGAGCCAATGGCGGGTAAGAGGGAAGCCCCCGATGCGAGTGGAATCGCTCTCCAACCCCTTTTCCCAGCGCGCAAAATCAACGGTTCCCGGAAACGGTGTCAACATCACAAATTGTGCGAAGGTCAGTTCGGCCTGCTCGGCCACGACGGCCGTGGCCTCGAAAGTCTCCGGCCGGTCGCTGGGCAGCCCGAAGATGAACGAGCCGAGCACATGCACACCGTGGCGGCGAAACGTCTTTAGGCGCTCGACCAGGTCGGCTCCCGCGGCATTGAATTCCTTGAAAATGTCTTTCAACCCTTCCGGCGTCACGGATTCCACCCCAACCAGTGCTCCCTTGATGTTCGCCCGCCGCATCGCGTCGAGGAAGGACGTGTCCTCCGCCGCCTCCATCGTGATCTGGGTGAAAAATACCATGTCACGAGGAAGGCGCGTCATGCGTTCCATGAGTTCGAAGCGTTCCGCCCGAAGTTCCGTGAGTTCCTGGAGCCGATGCAGGTCGCCCTGTCGGGTGGCCAGCGCAATATCGGTGAGCGTGACCGGATAGAAATTGTCGTCGGCGAGGGCCACAAATCGAAACCCGAGACGGCGCAACTGGACAATCTCTTCGATCACCGCGTCTGAGGTGCGCTGACGAGGGCGCTGCCCATCCGTCCGCCACACCGAACAGAACGAACAATGCTTTGGGCAGCCCCGGACGGTTTGCACTGAGGCCCACATATAGCTCTTGGGAGGAAGCAAGTCCCATCGGGCCGGAAAGAAATCAGACGGTTCGACTCGGCCGCCCAGATAGATGGATTTCGGCTCACCCTTGGCGCAGTCGGCGAGAACGGTTGCCCAAACGATGTCCCCGTCTCCTTTCACGACGGCGTGCGCGCCGCCCAATTGTTGTGCTTCCTCCGAGTAAAGCGTGGCGTGAATTCCGCCAAAGACAACGTATGCGCCACGTTCGCGCGCCATTTTTCCGATTTCATATCCGCGCAGGGCATTGCCGGTATGGATGCCGATGCCCACGACATCGCCGCGCTGAATATGCTCTAGTTTGGCAGGGCTGAGAGTCTCATCGACCAGTATTGGATCGCCGAAGGAGGCCGGCGTGGCAGCCGCAAGCACATACAGCCAGCGAGGAGTAATTACGGCAGTGCCAAAGGAGATATGGCTTGGATTTATGAGGTGAATCTTGATGCGCGTTGCGTTGGGCTCCGCCATTGTCCTTTGACACGCCTCCTCGTACCCTAACCCAGCAAGAAATGGAAAGCAACGTAGTCAATACCGCAAAGTTGCTTTTCCGCCCCCAGCAGACCCTACCGGACAGGGTTGCCCTTCCACGCCGTCAGTTGGCCAGAAAAGCTTTGGTCGGAACTCTATTCGATCGTCGGCGTAGGCCGAAGCGGTCCAGGTTTTTCCCAAATGGACCAGCGGAAAAAGTAGCAGTCGCATTTCTCGCAGCGAAACGGCCGCAAGAAGCTCATGACCAGAACACCCGATTCAAGAATTCCTCTACGTCTAGATGAACGGATTCGTCGGCTGTGCCGGAGTGAAACGCCGATCGGCACGGTAGTTCTCTTGATCCGGAATCTAAATCCTCCGCGAATCTTCGCAGATGGAGTGGCCGACGGACTGTTCCAACCTGAACCCAGGGATTCATATTTCCACTCGAGCTCGTTGAGCTCCGGGGCGGAGTTTTCGGGAAACGGGACTGACTGTACTAATCGGACAAATTTGAGCAATTTATGCAAAATCTCATTGACCGAGCTTTCTTCTCGCCGCAGGATGATGATGGCTGGGTTCACCCTTCACCCGTTTGGGAGACGGAGGTGGATGAATCCCGGCGGACTTGAGAGTGGCTGCACATGCCTAATCCGGGGCATAACGCTATTCAACCGGAGCCGCGAAGGATCCCAGCGCGAAGCACAGTCCTGCCCCAACACAGGTCACTGCGAGTGCTCTTCGTTCATCGTGACGCCGACGAGGTCGAATGCTGCCTGCAGGAATTAAAGAAAGCACAGTTCACGGTGAGCGCGGATACCGTCTTGACTCTCGCGGAGTGCGCCGAAAAACTTCGCGCGCAATCGTATGACATCATTGTCGCGGAGTTCCCAAGTCCCAGCTGGAAAGGAGCAAAGGCTGTTCAACTTCTGCGCCAGGTGGTGCAGGAAATTCCGCTCCTCCTCGTTACGGCCACCCTGCGGAGAGAGTCCGTCGCGGAATTAACCGCGAATGGAGCTTTCGATTATGTGGAACAGGAGCGCTTGGCGCAGTTGCCGATAGCCGTGCGGCGGGCGCTGGACGAAAAAGCGCTGCGCAAGGAACTCGCCCAGGCGGAAAAAGCATTGGGACATTCGGAAGCGCGCTACCGCGCTCTACTTGATAACCCCGCCTACGGAATCTTCCGCTGCAGCGACGAGGGGAAATTGCTGGATGTGAACGAGGCGTTTGTGAATATGCTGGGTTACACATCGAAAGAAGAACTCCTGGCAGCGAACCTGGCGAGCGACATCATTCAAGACCCCGAGGCGCAGAAGCGGATGATGGATCGCCTCCGCCAACCGGGCCGGGTCGAATCCTTCGAAATAGGATGCCAGCGGAAGAATGGCGCGGTACTCACGATGCGGATCAGCGGAAGGAAAGTCCACGGGGAGCACACTGCGACCGGCGCCTATGAAATGATCGTTGGCGACGTCACCGAACAACGGACGCTAGAGGATCGGCTTCGCCAACAAGCCGAGAGCGATTCGCTGACGGGACTGGCCAACCATCGCCGTCTTTTCGATGTCCTGCACGCCGAAATCAGCCGCTCCAAGCGCACCAGGCGTGAATTCGCTTTGTTGTTACTGGATCTGGATCGATTAAAATATGTCAACGATCAATACGGTCATCTCATTGGAGACCGGGCGATCTGCCGGTTGGCGGAAGTAATGCGCGGCTGCTCACGGTCCATCGATACGGCCGCGCGGCATGGCGGAGACGAATTTGCGCTTGTCCTGCCGGAGACAAGCGCAGCTTCAGCCGCCCTGGTGGCACGGCGGATCTCCGATCTCCTTGCAAAGGACGGCGAAGAGCCATCGCTTTCTGTCAGCATGGGGGTAGCCAGCTATCCGAAGGACGGCGATTCCATCGGAACCCTTCTGGGCGTGGCGGACAAGGCGCTGTATATGATGAAAGGTGAGTGGATGCGCCCCGCCACAACGGGTGGCGCACACTAACCCGCCGAGAGATTCCCGTCGCGGACCTGTGTACAGATTCCCAGATTTCGCGAAATCACCATGAATACAACCCAGCCATTCTGCGGCTGAGCATGAGCCGCAAGATCAGTCGTGCAGCTCGACACTCAAGAGAGCAGAATTGATCTGAAGTCCGCCGTTGTACTTAAGGAAAGAGATCATACCGGTGCGGGCGAATTGGGGATCAAACGGGAGCTCCTCCGAGGATGCTCTTGATTGCCAGACCATCTCAGATATCCTGGTGATCCACTCGCATGAGCAACCGAGACCTGGAGGCCGCCTGGACCTATCACAACAGCACCAAGCATTCCTACGCGAGCGTTCGCGCCAACGCCCATTTTCTGGACTGGGCGAACAAGCCCCTCCCCTTCAAAATCTATCCCGCGCTTGAACCCCTGCCCCTGCCTCGAGAATTCCCGCAGATTGATTTTGCCGCCCTCTCGGCGATCTCGCAGACGGAATCGCGGCTCAAAGACGATGGGATGCCCGACTTGAGCGCCATCGCGTCGCTGCTGTTTTTTTCAGCAGGCATCACGAAGCGGCGCGCATTTCCTGGCGGAGAGATTCTCTTTCGCGCGGCAGCCTGCACCGGCGCGCTATACGAGATTGAGCTGTATCTGGTGTGCGGTGATTTGCCGGGTCTGCCAGCCGGCGTATACCACTTCAGTCCAGGCGACTTCGCGCTCCGCAAGTTGCGCGCGGGGGATTACCGCGGAGCCATTGTGCGGGCTACTGGAGCCGAGCCGGGCGTCTCGCACGCGCCTCTCACGATTATCTGTACGGGAACCTACTGGCGCAATGCCTGGAAATACCAAGCTCGAGCCTATCGGCATTTTGGCTGGGACAATGGGACGATTCTCGCAAACCTGCTGGCCCTGTGCACGGCGCTCGCACAACCGGCTCAGGTGGTGCTCGGATTCATGGATTCCGAAGTGAACCGGTTGTTGGATCTAGACAGCAAGCGC